>CAMYOP010000091.1 GCA_947260045.1 uncultured Desulfobulbaceae bacterium | reverse complement strand
CCCTGCAACAGTTGAAAAACTTCAAATCAGCCTCAGCTCATATCACGAGCTCATGGAGCGCGAATTTAAACTCAATCAGGCAACTAAAAAGCATCACCTTCTCGGTGAAATTCGGGAAAATGGCCAATCAATGGTGATTTTGTCCGAGGATCTCAACCGTGATGTAACTCGCATCATTACGGGAACACTTAAGTTTGTCGGTATAAGTGGTATCAGCTGTTTTGCAGTGGTCGGAACCCTTGCCATTCTCTTTGGCCAGCATTTGACTGTTTCTGTTGTCCAGCCACTCCAGGAAATTGTCGAATGCACAGAGAAAATTGCGGCAGGCAAACCCCATTCATTTTCCAAGCCCGACAATTTATCTGAAATTAACGCTGTAATCCGCGCATTTGATGTCATGCTGGCAAAACTTGAACATCGGGAAAAACTGATCATCAAAAGCGAAAAGCTTGCTGCTGTAGGCACTCTGGTTGCCGGAGTTGCCCACGAGCTGAACAATCCACTTTCAAACGTTGGGACTTCAGCGCAGATACTGCTGGAAGAAATCGATGAGTCAAAAGATGTTCCCCGTCAGTTTGTTCTCGAGATGATGGCACAGATTACAGAACAGACAGACAGAGCCCGCAGAATTGTGCGATCACTTCTAGAATTTTCACGAGATCGGGAAGTGAACCTTGAACAGCTCAAGATAAGCGACCTTTTACACCAGACCATGGACCTGGTTCGTGGCGAAATTCCGAGCCAGATAGGCGTGAAGCTTATAATCGAAAAGGATGGATATTTCTGGGGTGATAAACAGCGATTACAGCAAGCCTTTGTAAATCTTTTAATCAATTCCATGCAGGCAATTGTCAATGATGATAAATCCATGGACAAATCAAGTCAGATTGCTTTGCGCTGTGGATTAAATAGTACTGAAAACAAGGTGTTCTTTGAAATTAAAGACACTGGTCCAGGAATTCCAAAAACGATCAGGGATAAAATTTTTGATCCATTTTTCACAACCAAGGATGTTGGTCTGGGCTCAGGCTTAGGCTTAGCACTCACCCAGGAAATCATTGATAAACATGAAGGTGCTATCCATTTAGAAAGCGAGGAAGGGACTGGAACAAACTTTTTAATCACACTCCCAATCCGTCAACAGGAACAGCAGGAGATGCTCCATGTCTAAGCCTAAAATATTAGTCATTGATGACGAGCAAATTGCTTTACGTAATTTACAGCATATCCTGAACAAAGAAGGATATGACATCACCTCAACCACCAAAGGAGAAGAAGCTCTTCTTTTCCTGGACAGGGCTCAAGATGATGGCGATTACGACATTGTTCTGACCGATTTACGAATGCCAGGCATAGACGGAATGGAGATCTTGCAACGGACAAAAAAGCTCTTTCCTGACACAGAAGTGATCATGATTACAGGCTACGCAACTGTGGACTCTGCCATTGAGACTATGAAAGCAGGTGCTTATCACTACGTTGCCAAACCGTATAAACTCACAGAAGTCAGAAGTGTAGTCAAGGAAGCACTGGTAAAACGATCTTTAAAAATTGAAAACAGACAGCTTAAAGAACGTCTGGCCCAGGTCCAGGAATCAAATATTATTACTGATGACCCAGGAATGCGCAAACTCCTGAGAGATGCCAAGGAAGTTTCCCACAGTAATTGTGCTGTACTCATTACTGGAGAATCGGGGACAGGCAAGGAGTTGCTGGCCAGGTATATCCATGAAAGCAGCCCTCGCAATAACGGGCCAATGGTTACGCTAAATTGCGGCGCTTTTAGTGAAGAGCTTCTGACCAATGAATTATTTGGTCATGAGAAAGGTGCATATACAGGTGCTGATCGAAAAAAAATCGGCTTGGTAGAGTCTGCTCAGGGAGGGACACTGTTTCTCGATGAGATAACAGAAATGCCCCTGCACATGCAGGTAAAACTCCTCAGAATTATTCAGGAAAAAGAAGTGTTACCACTTGGCGCCTTGAAGACGGTGAAAGTTGATGTCCGCTTCATGGCCGCGACCAACAGAAGTATAGACAAGATGGTCAATGAAAGAGAATTTCGCCAGGACCTGTTTTTCCGCATAAATGTTGTGACCTTCAGACTACCACCTCTCGCCAAAAGGCGTAAAGACATAGCTCTGCTCACAAAATTTTTCCTTAATAAATACGCAACGCTGATGAATAAAGAAAACCCGGACATATCTGCTAAAGCTATGCGCCTTTTAGAAAATTATGACTTTCCAGGCAACGTGCGGGAACTTGAAAATATTATAGAGCGGGCTCTAGTATTTTCGAGAGAAAACACAATAGAAGGGGAACATTTTCCAGACCTGCAAGTTGCCACGCTCCGGCCCAGACAAAATGAGTTGGTGACTTTAGAGGAACAGGAAAAAAAATATATCTCCTGGATTTTGGAAAAGACTGACGGCAACAAGACCCAGGCAGCTGAAATCCTAGGAATTGACCGTGTTTCCCTCTGGCGAAAACTAAAAAGGCAGCAGGGAGGATATCAGCTCGATGCCTAAGCAGCTCCAAGGCAAATGGAACAATTGTCATGGACAGGGACAAATACCAGAGGACAATCAAGTTCATTCCACCAATTTCTCTGTTTTGAACTTTTTCGTTCAGGC
The DNA here is from genome assembly GCA_947260045.1 of uncultured Desulfobulbaceae bacterium. Taxonomy (GTDB): domain Bacteria; phylum Desulfobacterota; class Desulfobulbia; order Desulfobulbales; family Desulfobulbaceae; genus CAMYOP01. The sequence goes on along the minus strand of CAMYOP010000091.1, from coordinate 13,297 downwards.
TGCAGCTGATCTATGGACATATTATCCATGATGACGGATATGACACGGCGATGAACTCGTACAAACCGTTTCAACTCCTCTGGAATAGGGTCGGCAGTTGAATGTAAAAACAATCGCACATCGTTAACCTTGCTGGTAACACTATCTATTTTGTTTTTTATCTTTTTGATTTCAGGCTGCTGAAATGTGTGAAAGCGGAGAAGGAGAATAGAAAGGTCACAAGACATACTGGAACAAAAATTAACTGCATACAATAACGCTCTGTCATGGATGTGATCGCTATTGACAACAAGTAGAGCGGTTTGATTTCTTGTACGACCCTGAGTTAAAAACTCCGTTGCCAGCTCAGGAACATTGGCCTCGGCAAAAGCTATAGCAGTCATGCTCGATTCAAAAAACCGCTGTAAATGAAGAAGTGGAGACCTCTTACCTTGTTTTTTCATTGTATCCTCCACTGCCAGTGATTCAATTATTTGAAAGAAAAAACTTTCTGTTTAAAAAAGGATTCAAGAACCATACCAACAGCCACAAACAACTCTGGCTGACGAAGAGGTCGAAATTTTATCAGGTAATAAACAGAACCTGCTTGATTCACACAGGGCCAGACAGACACAAATATAATATAATATCAAACGCTTAGGCAGAGAGCCTTTTTTTTATTTTTTCTAATGAAAAAAATTGAGCAATACTTAAAAAAAACACCGTCCAGATGAACTCAAGAGACCCAATGTTGCTTTATGCATCACCCGTCAGAGGCAAGAGAGAAGACATGTTGCATTTCCCTGTATAACTAACCACTTACAAAAGTGTTGCATGAACGAAACAGCAGGATCGCTTATGCAACAATATGAGGTGTGTCAATATGCTCAACAAGAACAATAATATTGAAGACTCACACTACAGAGAAGAATGCTTCTCCATGATGACAGATCTGCCTAACATGGGGCAGCTGCTTGTAGATGAAAAAAATATCATCGTCTATACAAATAAATGGGTATGCGATATCAGTGGAAGCAAGCATTCAAAAATCATGGGAAAAAGTCTACCGACACTCTTCCGAGAACAGGATCGTCACACAATAATCGAAGCTATCTCAAGCGAAGGCGTACGAGAAGGCCTGGAAGTAGGCATATGGACGCCTGAAGGGAAAGTCAAAGGTGTTGAACTCACCTGTGTGGTCCGTAAAAATCAAAATAAAAAGCTCAAGGCCTACGTTACCCTGCAGGATATATCCTGGCACAAAGACATGGAATGTATCACTCGCCATGCCCACGAAAAACTCGGTAAAATAGAGGAGATGGTGGATTGTGGCATTCTTGTTTTTAATAAGGAAAACACTATCGTTTTTGCCAACCAGCAGGCGGCCAAAATAGTCGGATGTTTTTCTCGTGATCTGTCGGGTATGGGGATCAACATTTTATTTGGCCGAGAGGAATGGAATTCTCTTCAGATGTTGACTGAAGATCTGGTTGATAACCGCTACCGCTGTGTCAAGATAAACATGCTCCGTTTTGATGGATCCATTGTACCTGTACAGATATCTCTTGGTACATTTCATGAGACACCTTCACGGAATCAGACCTATGTGGTTTTCCGAGATCTCACCTCAAAAATTCGCATTGAAAATGAACTCAGAAAAATTAATAAATTTCTGGAAAACGTAATTCACAGTTCAGTTGATGGGATAATTGCCGCTGACATCAAAGGAAACATTATCATTTTCAATGAAGGCGCTGAACGACTCCTTGGTTATTGTGCCAAGGATGTGATTGGCAAATTGCACATCAATACTTTTTACCCTCAAGGCATTGCCAAAAACATCATGCGGGAGCTGCGAGGGGAAAGTCATGGAGAGGTGGGAAAACTTCCTGCAACCCAGACGGTTCTGATTGCAAAATCGGGCATACGAATACCTGTCAATATTTCTGCTGCCATTATTTATGAGAGAGAGATGGAAATAGCAACAGTCGGAATATTTGCCGACTTACGGGAACGGATAGAGATGCAAAAACAGCTCGACCTGACCTACCAACAACTCTACCAATCCGATAAGCTTTCATCTCTAGGAACCTTGGCCGCTGGTGTAGCCCATGAAATCAATAATCCACTCAATAATATTTCAACCACCTGTCAGATTTTGCTGGAAGACCTGGAAGAAGAACTGTCCGTGGAGAACCTTGAGCGCCTTCGGTGGATAGAAGAGCATGTGTATAAAGCAAGTGATATTGTCAGAGCATTACTTGAGTTTTCCAGGGAGCATGAATTCAGGCTTGAGCCAATTAATTTTCAGGAGGTTGTGGATGACACACTCAAACTTATTAAAGGCGAAATACCCTCTCATATTGATATTGAGGTAACACTCCAGGACGGATTAATTATAGATCTGGACAAAACCCGTATGGGGCAGGCTCTGATGAACATCATCATAAATGGTATCCACTCCATGCAGGAAAAAGGGGTTCTGACCATCCGTGGAGGTATTGATCCTCGTTCCAATCTGGCAGAAATTATTGTGAAAGACACGGGAACGGGAATTTCAGGAGAACACATGCCCCATATATTTGATCCGTTTTTCACGACCAAACCTGTTGGCAAGGGAACAGGACTGGGGCTTTCTTTGAGCTATAAAATAATTGAAAGACATGGCGGGAAAATTTCAGTGAGATCAAGAGTGGGACGCGGAACCCAATTTTCGCTGGAATTTCCTCTGTCCTCACGCTAACAGGTTTCAAAAATATGTATGAAACGGGAGGAGCGAGTCTTTAATTGAGTACCAGATCAATGAGTTCAGCCACATCATCTGCAGGGATGATCTCGACCTTATCAATTACATGTGAAGGGATCGTTTTTAATTCAGGTTCATTAAAAAGAGGAATGACCACCCTGTTTATGCCTGCATGACGAGCCGCTAAAATTTTTTCACGAATACCTCCAACCGGTAAAATTCTACCGCTCAGGGTCAATTCACCCGTGAGAGCCACATCTTTTTTTACAGATCGTTTCGTCAAGAGTGAAAGGAGAGCAATTGCTATGGTCAGGCCTGCTGAAGGTCCGTCTTTAGGGATTGAGCCAGCTGGAATATGGATATGGATATCATGGCCCTCAAAAAATTGTTCAGGAACCTTGAAGAGAGCAGCATTACTACGAATATAGCTAAGGGCTGCCTGGGCAGATTCTTTCATGACCTCGCCAAGTGACCCGGTCAGGGTCAATTGTTCTTTTCCAGTCATGATGGCAGCCTCCACAAAAATAATACGTCCTCCTGATTCTGTCAGAGCAAGTCCAGTAGCGACCCCTATGCGACCTTTTTCTTCGGCATGTTCAAAAAAATATTTTCTGGGTCCCAGGTATTCTTCAACAAGTGCTGGTGTGATCTGGAGAGAATGACCTTCGCTCCTGTGACTTAAAATTACCCGTGCTGTTTTTCTACAAATAGCAGCTATCTGCCTCTGGAGATTACGCAGCCCTGCCTCACGGGTATACTCTCTGATAATATATTGGACAGACTCAGCTGAAAAAAGTGGCGGTTGACTGGTGAGACCAGCCTCTTCAATCTCTCTTGGGATGAGGAAATCAAAGGCGATCTGTTCTTTTTCTTCATCTGAATACCCTGCCAGCGTGAGAAGTTCCAGACGATCAAGCAAAGGTGCTGGAATGGGATCGATGGTATTTGCTGTAGCGATAAACATCACTCTGGACAAATCGAACGGGACATCCAGGTAATGATCAATAAAATGTTTATTCTGAGACGGATCAAGGACTTCCAATAAGGCTGAAGCAGGATCTCCTTTAAAATCCTGACCTATTTTATCAATTTCATCAAGCATGACAAGAGGATTTTTTGATCCAGCCCTGCGTATTTCCTGGATAATTCTCCCAGGAAGAGCACCAGCATAAGATCTGCGATGGCCTCGTATTTCTGCTTCATCCTTCATACCTGCAAGAGATATACGGATAAATTTTCTGCCAAGGCATCTGGCGATTGATTTTTGGAGGGATAGGAAATGACAAGATCCTTTTTTAATGGCTTCAACATCAGATGATTCTGTAGCCTGCCCGGATATAATGATGACTTCTACTGTGGGATCAAGCTCCTTTGCCTTTTCCAGTACTTTTATGCCATCAACCATCTTCATTCTCAGGTCGGTAACAATGACATCAAATTTGTTATTCTCAAGTACTTTAAGGCCTGCTACGCCACTGTTTACCGCTTTTACCACATACCCATCACTCGTCAATGCGTATTCAAGATTTTTTAAGGATATTTCGTCGTCATCAATCACTAGAATTTTTTGATTAAAAGACGAACGCATAATCCTTACAGCCAAATATTCTAATATCCGTTCTTTTACATCTTCAAGCCCATAATGTTCTTCATCAAGGATCGTCTTGGATCGCTCAATATCCAGGTAGTCATCTGTTATGATATTCCAGGGGAGGCCAGCGAGATAGTCAATATAGTTGACGCCAATGGAATATTCTGTAAGTGAAGAGTTTGTTTTTAGGAGCTTGTCTATTTCCTTGAGCGCAACACTTTCAACCTTAGAAGGCATCTTCGCCTTATAAACCATGCTCCGCAGCCCATCAATTTCTGATACATCCTCAACCGGCTCAGCATGCTCATCTTCTGTCTGCTCAAACCACTTGTCGAATAATCCCATCCTCTACCTCTTTTCAAAACTTCAAACGGAATAAGACTGACCATACTTTCTCTATATTCTTACAAAGTCTCATCAACTGGTTGGGCAGAGAATGAGATTACAAGCTGGGAATACTGAAAATATGAAATATTTTTACAAAGTAGCGTTAAAAGAAGAAAAGTTATTATCGTTTGAAATCTATTTTAGCATAATCCACAGCTGTCATCCCAATATGTTTCTCATCTATTCTTCCTTACAGCAAAAAGGCCATGCCTAAGCAACAACAGAAAAAACTCTACCCAGCTGATATTTCAACAATAATCACGAAACAACAAACAAAAAAAACCAGCATGCTTGCCATAAAAAATATTGCGTGATGCAAAATGCAACAGATTGATTTTAGAACGCAACATTTTGCATAGCACTGATATTTTTAAAAAAATTCCCTAAACAACCCCTGCCGATGCATTTTGCAACACCTGCAACTGGTCCAGCGAACTCACACCCCTCGGACATTCTACTGTAATTATAACGAGTTATAATGTTTTTAAAAAACAGGCACAACTCCTGCTAGTGATATATGCAAACAAGTACCTATCCTCAAAACCAATTGAAGAGGAGGAGCAAAAATGAAAACTGGAAAAACTCAAACAACAAGCAGATGGGACAAAATTATGATGGCAATCACTTTTGCAGAAGCTGGTGAGCATCAAACTGCAAAAGAAATGATGAGAGAACATACGAAGAAAACACTTCGTGCCGAACTTGATAACCGACCAAAGCACATAATACGACCTGATATCCGCCTGTAAAGTTCCTATTCACTGCCGAGTTAACTGCCCTTGCCATTCGTCAAGTACGGTTGCTGGCAAACTATGAACAATCAATAATCTCCCTCTGTTTTGTTCATGGCAAATAATCAGGAATTGTAACAAAGCAGAAAGTTTTCAATGTATCTCTACAAAATGGAGGAGGACACGTGAAACTATTTGGCTGGTTTAAAAAAAACGAAGAGATCAATGAGCTAAAAGTATCAGAGCGAAAAACAAGCCTTCTTGCGGATGCGGCAAGCGCCATAGCCTTTGCCGAGGTAGGTGAGCATGAAACAGCTCGTCAAATAATGGCAGAGCCACAGGGAGCCAGACAGATAATGGTGGTGAGTACGGGTGAATACTTTTCCGGAAACCTCGTAAACTATTCCGTTGCCATGGCAAAAAGACTTAACTTTCAATTACTAGCTGTTAACACCACCACTGCTCCCTTGACTCTGCCAAGCCAAAGGCAAGAGGAAGCAGTGGCCATTTTTCGTGAAAACAGTGAAAGAAATGTTCTGGAGTTGAAAGAAAAGGCTGAAAACAATCAGGTTCATTTCAACCATTTCATAGAACTGGGTCATCAGGATGAAGTGGTTGACAGGTTGTATGCCATTCATCCTGCCATGCGCTATGTCCTAACAGAACCAGATCCTGAAGTTTTAAAAAAATCGAGTGGAAAAATAGACATTCCCGTTTTTGACATGAACAGTTACCAGGGCATGCTCGCTTGATCTAAATTGCACCATTTCCAGATGTTATCAGTACTCACAAAATTGCACAAATTATTACGCAGTCTTGTGAGAGAGCAAAATTTGTTTGGTCGTCCAGAGAAATTATCACCAACATCAATACTACCATTGAGGGAAGGGAAAAATGACACTGGAAATAATGCTCGTTATAGGTGTGTTGATTGCAGCTATTCTCTTGTTTATCTTTGAGTGGGTAAGGGTAGACGTTGTCGGTATCATCATGATGGTTGTACTGCCACTGCTTGGCCTGATAACACCAAAAGAAGCAATCAGTGGACTTTCAAGCAACGCTGTGGTCTCAATTATCGCCGTCATCATAATTGGCGCGGGCCTGGACAAAACTGGTGCAATGAACTCATTGGCCAGGGTCATCCTCAAGTTTGCAGGAAAGTCTGAGAGCCGCATTGTAACTCTTATTTCCTCCACAGTTGCCTTTATCTCAAGCTTTATGCAAAACATTGGGGCGGCTGCCCTGTTTATGCCTGCCGCCCGTCGTATTGGGCGTCAAACTGGAATTCCCATTTCGCGCATTCTTATTCCAATGGGTTATTGTGCCATCATTGGTGGCTGTCTTACTCTTATTGGCTCAAGTCCGCTCATCTTACTCAATGATGTCATGAGAATTTTCAACCCGGACATCCAACCCTTTGGTTTATTTTCCGTAACTCCTATTGGGATTGCCTTGACCATTACCGCTCTTCTCTATTTTATAGTTTTCGGCCGCTTTGTTTTGCCAAATGTGTCAGGTGAAGAAACAAGCGGGCCATTGTCCAAAATCCTGCAACACACCTATAGAGATATGGGTGAACTTTTCGAGTTGCATATTCCCAAAGATTATGATGGTCAAAAAAGACTTGAAGAGCTGAATGTCCGTTCTCATTATTTCATCACGGTAGTGGCAGTATCGTTGAATCAGGTAAAACAGAAGGTATATGCTCCCCAAAGCGACACCACGCTATCTGCAGGTGATGATATTGCAGTTGTGGGAGAAAAAGAATTTGTTCTAAAAATGGCTAAAGACTTCGGTTGGCAGGTACAGGATGACCTGAATAGTTTTGCTGAAGATCTTTCTCCCAATAACGCTGGAATACTGGAAGGTATTATTACACCAAGATCGGAGCTGGCAAGAAGAACACTGCGGGATTTTGATTTCCATAAACGATATCAATTAAATTGCCTGGCCATTTTTCGAGGCAATAAAGTCTTTATTGCCGGACTTGCAGATATCATTATCCAGCCTGGTGATGCCCTTTTACTCCAGGGAAGATGGGAGCAGTTTCACCTGTTAAAAGATAGACCCGATATTATTTTCACCGAAGAGGTACAAGGTGAAATTATTAAATCGGAGAAATTAAAATTTTCCATTGGCTGGCTGCTTGTCTCCCTCACTTTGATCCTGGTGTTTAAGATCCAACTTTCAATTGCCCTGCTTACAGGAGCATTGGGCATGATCCTGACAGGCGTCATGACCATTGATGAAGCCTATGGAGCTGTTGACTGGATGACTGTTTTTCTCCTCGGTGGCCTTATTCCTCTTGGCATTGCCTTTGAAAAAACCGGTGCAGCATCGTTGATTGCTTCCACTATCATGGGAGCCATTGGTGCTGTCTCACCCATTGTCCTGCTTACCGTTATTGGTATACTGACCTCTTTTTTCACCCTCGTTGTTTCAAATGTAGGCGCAACAGTACTCATGGTACCGCTTTCCATGAACATGGCAGTCACAGCCGGGGCTGACCCGCGCATGGCCGCCCTGGTAGTTGCGGTGGCCTGCTCCAACACCTTCATTTTGCCAACACACCAGGTAAATGCTCTCATCATGCGTCCTGGAGGCTACAAGACACTTGATTATTTCAAGGCCGGTTCTGGTATAACCGTACTCTACCTCATTGTCATGATGGCTATGATCTATTTCTTTTATGGAATTACGGCCTGAATTGAACCTCTAACCTTTTTAAAAGGGTCCATCCCAAAACTAAAAATGGCAGTGAGTAAAGGAAATATTTATTACTCCTTTGCTCACTGCCATTTCAATTTTCATACGCCATAATTAACGATATTGTCAGCGTGACAGATTCGGCCAGCCACGACTGTGACGCAATCATAAATCTTCATTCAGCACTTGATTGCCAAACCTTCAAACTCAACCTTTTTATCAGCTTTAATAATTTGTGTTCCTTATGCTGACTCACCTTTTATATTGATCAAAAGTCTAAGGAGCAACACAATCCAATCCTTATACAGTTTGTTACTATCACCGGTAATGTTTATGCAAGTAACTGAACTATTAGAATAATTTCCCAAGAAGCAAATAAAAATTCTGATTATCCTCTTCAGCCATTCCATAGCCGATGTACAGAGGACCAATGGGTGTATCGACACCAACAAAAAGACTGCCTGCAACAATGGTATCATCAAGAGATATGTCAGATTTTTCCTGCCAGACATTTCCCAGTTCAAATGAAGCACCTAAGTAGGTCGAAAGAAGGTTGAAGTTTCCAACCCTGCGCATGTAGCCAAGACGTAATAAGCCAAGATGCTCGCCATTCAACTCATTTTGGTTAAATCCAGAAAAATTGAAAAGTCCACCACCAAAAAAATGATTTTGCAGAGGGGCATCATCGTCAATGGTTGTATAATAACGAATTCCTCCCAAGAAAGTATTTCTGTCAAAGGTTTTGGCAGTAAAGACATCAAAGAGAACCTGCTGAAAGGAACTATCTGCACTTTATTCTTCATGGGAGCTGAGATATTTGATACTGCCAAGCGACCCTTCGAGAGGAAAATACCTATTATTCAGTGAATCAAGAGAAAATTTCAGATACCATTCTCCTTTATCATAGGAAGATTCAGTAATTGAATCCTGGCCTCCACTTAACTCAACATCGCCGGCAAGCCGACTGATACCAAAACGCAACTCACCCCAGGTACTTATTTCCCTCCCCACAGCTATATCAAGTCCATACTCACTCAAAAGATATTGGGAGGCAACATTTCCGCCATTGTCATAGAGATTGATATTTTTTTCAGCATATAAAAGCCTGGGGTGGATGAAATACCGGGAACCATAATCGAGTGGCTGGTACAATTCTGTGAAAATTCCTGGTGATTCACCAATCTGGAAAGCAGTTCGCCACTCCCCTGCCAGACGGTTAATGCCTGTGCGAGTATAAGCAAAGCCCAAGTTAAAACTATTGCCTCCATCGAGGTTATCAGAAATTGCCAGTCCTACCTGGAGATAGTTGGGCCCCCAGGAGCGTTCTTTAGCATTGAGGCGAAGACCAGTTTCGCCATCTTTCTCCATAATTTCGTAGCCGACATTTTCAAACAGTTCCAAACCAAATATCTTATCAATATCTTTTTGCAGTTGATTGGTGTCAAGCGGTTTACCCACCTCAATAGCAAGACGTGCAAGTAATACTTTATCTGATATTTGCGATTGGTTATTAACTTCTATAAAGGAAATCACAGGGGCAGGATTGAGTTTTTTCACCTGGCCAATTGTAGCTGAAGCTTGGTCACTGTCAGCCAGTGAATATTTGGTTAAGGTGTCTTTATATACCATTGCCGCAGCTGCACCTATCGGAACTGCATCACTAGCCAGATCAAAAGATGCTGTTGTGATTTTGCCCATGTCAGGAATGATTAACAGGTCATCATTTGTCAGAGTCTTTATCTGTGCTTCCGTGTTGTTTCTTGTAAGGAGTCCTGTCAACTGGTTTGTAATATCAATGGAGGAGGTAATCTCTTTCCTTGTAAGCAGTGGGGTGGAGATATCAACTGCAATAACAATATCTGCGCCCATGTTTCGGACAACATCAATTGGCAGGTTATTACTCACTCCTCCATCTACCAATAGTTTATTATCTATCTCCACAGGAGAAAAAATTGGCGGGATGGACATGCTTGCTCTCATCGCTAACGCAAGATCACCACTGCCAATGACCACTGTTTTTCCTGTAACGATATCAGACGCTACCGCCCTGTAAGGAATGGTAAGATTGTCAAAGTTGGTAATTCCTGCAACAGGAAGCGTGAGGCGTTTAAATATCAGGCCTATCTCCTGACCTTCGAGCAGTCCAATGGGGAGTTTTACCTGGCCAGAGTCACTTAAACCTGGTTTACTTTTTATCAGGTAAAGTTCATCATCTTTTTTACGCCGAAAAGAACGATCTTCGCGGGGAATGGTGTCTTTAAAGGCCTCTGACCAGTCAATGGAGGTAAGAACTTTTTGGATTTCATCTGTGCTCATTCCAGAGGCATAAAGCCCTCCTACTATAGAACCCATACTGGTTCCTGCAATATAGTCAATTGGAACATTCAACTCTTCCAGGACTTTTATCACACCGATATGGGCTGCACCTCTTGCACCTCCACCACTGAGGACCAGGCCTATTTTTAACCGCTCAGGCTTTTCAACAGCCAAGCCAATGGAACATTGAAAAATAAAAAATAAAAGAAGAGAAGAAATAATTGCTAAGGAGTTCTTGGATATATTAGATTTCATGTCAGCTCATTAATAATATTTAACCGGGCAAACACTAAGCAGCGTGATAATGGATAATGATAATCAGCATGATTAAAGAGTGTTCATTTGCAGAAGTCAAGCGATGGATTTTGAAATCACTTAATTTCTCTAGTGACATTTCTCCTATTATCTCTCAAACTATACGTATGAAATTTTTACGTATAGTTATAATAAAAATTGAAAACATAATCCTCATCAATTAAAACCAATACTCTTGGTGAACTGGCTATGATAATAGATGCATTTATGAACGGACTTCCCCTGTGGAGCATTTTTATACTGACTTTTACAACCGTACTTTTATCTATATTTATAGGCATGAAGCTCAGCCATCTCAGACTTCAAGGGGCAAGACAAGAGGATAAAGCACCCATCGGTACTGTTATTGGTGCAACACTAGGCCTGCTTGCTTTTATGTTGGCCTTCACCTTTAACACGGCTTCAAACAGATTTGATTCTAGAAAGCAGCTTCTTCTTGATGAAGTCAATACAATCGGAACAACTCATCTTCGTAGCGATTTACTGCCAAATGATCAGCGTCTTGCAGTTCAATCATTGCTAAAAAGGTATGTGGATATCAGAATAGAGGCACTTCAATCTCCAGACAAAATTGACGCATTATTGCAAGAGAGCGAAACAATTCAAAAAGAGCTCTGGAATCAGGCAATGACAAGCGACACAAACAACCCCGTTTTTACAGGGTTGTTTGTTGAGTCACTCAACGAAATGATAGATCTGCATGCCAAAAGGATTACCGTGGGACTTCAATACAGAATACCTGGCCGAATTTGGTTCGGACTCTACGCAATCACTCTTTTATCCATGACAGCCATCGGCTATCAGTTTGGCCTGCATAAGGGTACTTACGTCAAAATCAGTGTTATCCTGGCGCTTACATTTTCGACAGTAATATTACTCATTGCTGATCTGGACAGGGCTTTACATGGAACTCTGAAGGTCAGCCAGGCTCCAATGTTTGAGTTACAAAAAAATTTATATAGTTCAAAAAAATGAAATGACATACATTGATACTCATGATGAGTGTCAATGTATGTCATTTCCATTCAATACGTTACAGAACATTTGGGCTTGGGTAATCTTGAAAACACAGGTTGATGAGATGACACCATCTAAAAAGAAAACAACAGACCGCCTAAGCGCATCTCACATGCTCAATGTAGATTTTTCCACCCTTATAAATTCCATTGATGACCCCATTTGTGCTCGTGATATAAATGGTGCTCTTCTTGCCTGGAATGATTCTTTTGCCAAGTCACTGAAACAATCAGTTGGTGTTGATCCAAAAGTTGGCATGAAGACTGTTGAATATGTTTCAAGCGATCATCTTGAATCACTCCAGGAACAACAGTTATTATTTCAAAAAGTCCTGACAGGCGAAAAGGTTCAATCTGACTTCTCCTACAATATGCCAAATGGTGAAACCAGGTATTTTGAAATTTCCTTGACTCCTTTGCGGAAAAATAATGTTGTCACTGGTGTAGTTGAGTGCGTGCGCGATGTCACCTGGCGAAAGGAGATAGAGGATAAACTACGAAGGAGCAGTGACAGATTTCAAGCATTTTTCAAAAACAGTAATGAAGGAATATACTGTTTTGACATTGAGGATCCTTTTCCAATTCATAACTCTGTAGATGACCAGATAGAGAGAATTTACAAGTATGCATATATGTCCATGTGCAATCCAGTCATTGCACAGATGTATGGATTTGAAGATGAAAAGGAGATGATAGGTACTCGCGTAGATGAATTTTTACCTCGTTCTTCAGGTAACCGAAAGAGACTCACGAGTCTTATTAAAGATCAGTACAATTCAATAAACTGGGAAACCGTAGAGCAAACAAGAGATGGTACTTTCAGAATATTTTCAGCGAATACCTTCGGCATTTTTCATGAAGGAAAAATCTTGCGAATGTGGGGTATCCAGCGTGATATTACCGATAAGAAAAAGGCTGAAAAAAGGATCAAGGAAAATCAAAAAGACCTTCGCTATCTAACAGGTAGATTGATCTCTATTCAGGAGGAGGAAAGACGCCGCCTGGCCAGGGAATTACACGATGATTTCACTCAGCGCCTGGCAGTCCTTGCTATTGATGCAGGGAACCTATGCCAGGATGCTGCCAGCACAAAACAGGCAAAAACCACACTGCAAAATATGCAGGAACAACTTATCAAGCTGTCTGAAGATATTCATCATGTTTCACGACAACTTCACCCTTCAATTATCGAAGATTTAGGTCTGGAAGATGCTCTCCGTTCTGAAATCAATAATTTTTCAAGAAGGGAAGCAATTTCTGTTCTACTCGATGTTGAACCTGATTTCGTTTCACCTGGCTTTGAAACAGCTATCTGTTTATTCAGAATAGCGCAGGAGAGTTTACGAAATATCACGAAACACTCCCAGGCTGAAAATGTTACAATTCAACTCCTCCAGAGTAACGGGCATCTTACGTTAAAGATCAGTGATGATGGAAAAGGATTTGATCCCAAACAAGTCCGAAAACTCCCTGGGCTGGGTTTAAAAAGTATGCGTGAACGAATAAGGCT
>CAMYOP010000090.1 GCA_947260045.1 uncultured Desulfobulbaceae bacterium | reverse complement strand
AAAACCACCTGGGTCTGTACGGTTTCCCTTCCAAAACCAAATGTCGGCTTTATGGGGAGTATCGCTATGGTGACTTAAGTCTGTCTTGCTTGTTAATAAATTCCACTTAAAGACAAAGGTGTCTTCTCGTTCATTGCCCAGCTCATATTTTGCTTTTTGTTTATTCCAGGTCCAGGGTTTATGCGACCTGGACTCATCCTTGTCAGGGAAGGTGACCAGAAAGAAAACAGACTGATCTGTATAGGCGGCTTTTAAGGTGATATCGAGCTTGGCGACTCTGTCGTGGGTAGTTATAGGAACTATGTCTTTCCATACAGAATCATCACCCTTACCATCAATAATGGGTGACACCAGGATCTTTTTTGCATGAACTATCTGCTCGCCGGTAACTGATTTCGGTGACAAACACAGCAGGAGAAATAGAAATAAGAATGTGTTCCATGGTTTAATCTTGGTGGTAAAATATGTATTTTTCAAGCTAATACTCGTTTACGGGAACATAGTAGATCTAGTTTCAGAGCTCATCCTTACCAAATAGATACTCCTTTAATGACTCTTTTAATAATAGATGATGTTCTTAGGAAAAGTCAAAATCGAGGGGAAATTAATTCAGGAAAATACTATTTTGTCTGTTTCGAGGATGAATGGGAAAAGGCTTGTCCTGCAAAGCTTTAACAACTGATATCGTAACAAGTCATAGAGGGGTGATGTTTATGCTGTTCACACCTTACCATTTTTTGTCCAGGGAGAGGATATTTGTGACTGCATCTGGTTCAAGAGGCTTTGAAAAGAAATATCCCTGACCAAAATCACATCCTAAAATCCTGAGTATTTCAAGGTGTTTTTCAGTTTCAATTCCCTCGGCTGTTACCTTCATGTTAAGATTGTCAGCCAGGCTCAAAATAGTACGGATAATGGCAAAATTTTCCTTTTTATGATCATCAAGGTTCATGATGAACGAGCGATCAATCTTGAGGCAGTCAAAGGGGAAGCTGTGCAGATGATTGAGTGAAGAATATCCGGTGCCAAAATCATCCAGGTAGATCTGGGTGCCGAGTGATTTCATGGCGGAAATTATTTTTTTGGCTTTGTCTGCATCCTCCATGATGACACTCTCTGTTATTTCCAGTTTTAATGCCATGGGCGTTATTGCAGCGTTCTTCACGGCTTCTTCAATGAATGAAACTAAGTTCTTCTGGCTAAATTGTTTCGCTGAAACATTGACCGTCACAAAGAGATCTGGATTGGCAAGAGTCTTTTGCCACTTGCTTATTTGCTTACAGGCCTCACGGAGAACAAATTCTCCGATGGGCAGAATCAATCCTGTTTCTTCAGCAAGGGGAATAAATTGCAGGGGACTTATCATCCTTCTTGTTGGGTGTATCCAGCGAATTAAGGCTTCAAAACCAATAATATTGCCCTGTAATAGAGAAATAATTGGTTGATAATGGAGAGTAAATTGTTCTTTATCCACCGCCTTGCGTAGATCACTTTCCATGGTAAGCAGTGATATGGCTTGTTGATGCATCTTGGTGTCAAATATACGGTGACAATTTCCACCAAGTGCCTGGGCTTTATGCATGGCATTATCAGCGTCCCTGATTAAGTCATCCTGGTTGGTATATTCAGAGGTACTTGCGGCAATTCCCATACTGAACGTAATAAATATTTGTTGATCTTTTAACGTAAATGGCTCTCTAAAGGTTTGTCGGATTCTTTCTGCCACACGAGTGACATCACTAATTTTTTTGATACCATCAAGAAGAATAATAAATTCATCCCCTTTGAAGCGGGCAATCGTCGCAATATTACCAAAGCGGCAGATTTCATCATCTTTTCGCAGTATTTGCCTCAAGCGCCTAGCAATATCGACGAGTAAGGTGTCACCGGTTTCGTGCCCGAAACTGTCACTGATTATTTTGAAACGGTCTATATCAAGAACCATCACTGCAAAGAGAAAATCCTTATTTCTGTTTGTTCGGATATACGCTTTGCGTAGATGTTCCATGAATAGTGCTTTATTGGGCAAGCCTGTCATTTCATCATGGAAGGCATCATGAATGAGCCGTTCTTCCACTGCTTTTTGTTCACTAATGTCTGTAAGAGAGCCAGCTATGCGAACTATTGTGTCTTCAGTGTTTTTCTGGCCAATACCCCTGCAGAGCATCCAGCGATATCGACCATCGTTATGCATGAGTCTATGTTCGATGGATATGGAGTTGGTTTTGTTATCAATATGCTCTTGCAGGCTTGATTTCAAGAGGTACAGATCTTCTGGGTGGGTACGATTATACCACTCAGAGAGAGTTGAGATGCTTGTCTTTGCTGGCATGCCGAGCATGGATTTCCAGCGATCGGAAAAGTATATGGAGTCATGTTCAAGATCCAGGTCCCAGAGGCCGTCGTTTGATCCGAGAGCTGAACGCTGATAGCGTTCTTCACTTTTCTGCAGGTCTTTTCGAATTTTCTCATTTCGTTTGATTTCTATCTGGAGCTTTTTATTGGCTTCCTCCATCTGGTTGAAAACAATCTTAACCCTGTGGCTGACATAATAGCCTATCGCAAGAGAGAAAATAGTACCTGCAAGTGTCATGGCAAATATGGTGAAACGGCTGTTATCTGTTGTGTTCTCCATTGCTGCAGAGGACTGCTCCAAAGAAACATATTCAAGGTAGTCCTCGAAAAATGTTATGGTATCAAGTGCTTCCTCATATGAGAGTTCAAGCTTGAGCTTTTGTTGTCCAAATTCTAACAAGGTTTCGGCGTAAGGTTCCTGGAGTGTTTGGTCCAGCTCCCGAAAAGTTGTCTGTAGAGAGTCAAACAATTGATGTAGATTTGTAGAAGATCTTTTAGAAGCGGGTGAGGTGGAATCAGCGTGATTGAAAGTAATATAGAACTCCTCCAGAAGCCGTAAGAGTAATTTCAGTTGCTTGCCAATCGCAGGGTTTTGGCCATTATAGTCGGCTATTGCCTCGCAATATCTACATTTTGGATTATCAACCAAGACATCTTTTAAACTTGTGTCGCTTCTTATAATCTCAAGTTTGTGGAGGAGATTGAGACAATTTATTTCCTGTTTATAAAGGATGTTGTGGAATAGTTCAAATTTTCCATCTATGTTGATATGGTATTGTAATAATTTATTTTTTAATGGGAAGAGAGTCTGGAGTGTATTGTAAAAAGAAGTTCCAGTCCTGGAAAATTTTTCAATACTGATTGAGTCATCTTCAGAGAGTTGCTCTCTCTGGAGTTCATGGGCTACTTCGTTGAATTGAAACCTGAAAGTTTCACTTTCTGCTTCTAGTTCAGCTATTCCCCAATATGTGTTTTCAATCTGTTCAACAATTTTACCCGATCTGGTCAGATTTATAATGGCAGCTTTGGTGTGTTTGAGTAATTGATAATTAAGTAATACAGAGGAAATAGCTTTTTCATTTTCCCAAAATGCATTTCTTACAGAAAGAGATATAATGAAGAGAATAAGTGCTATAATAACGAAATAAAAAAAGAGGCGGGGGCGACTTGTTTGATGTTTTGATCTAGCTTGTGCCACGTATATCTCCAAAAAGTATCATTATGCATTCAGACTATTGTAGGTTCTTTTTGGTAAAAGGTAAAATAATGAGGGGATATAAATGTACTTTTTTATATTGAAAGATAGGCGATGGCTTCTGCTCTGTCTGACAACGGTACTGCTAGTTCTATCATTTGCTGCTGTGGTGTATGGTTTTGGGAATGAACAGGTGATAAGTGGAGCTGGGCCATCAACCAAGATAGCAACTCTTTTCTTTAAACATTTCAGTACTAAACCAGCTGTTGAAAACTACACGTTTACTATCCCCCCAACTTCAACAAAACATGCGGGCGGTATAAAGGCATCAAGCCTATATCTTTTTGGTCGCACTGGAAGGCCTTTAAAAGAAAGCGAGAAGGCACTAAATAAGGGCGAGATTTTTTTAGCAAAAGTTCCAGTGGCATTTGTTACTCGTGATGATGTTGGAGTGAAAGTTCTCACTCTCAAGCAACTGGAGAATATTTTTCTTGGAAAAGCAAAGAACTGGAAAGATTTTGGAGGTGTCGATCAGCCTGTCAGTGTTTTGGGAAGGGAACATACAGAAGCAGTCTTTACTGTTTTAAAACAACATCACACATTTTTTAATGCTGCGAAATTTAATAAAATTTTTAGAAAGGACCATGAAGTCGTAAGCTATCTGAAAACTTCACGTGGAAAATTCGCAATTGGTTTTGGAGCCAAGCCTAATTTTACTAATGTTCCCTCTTTATCACTGCTTGAGATACAAGATATGTCACTTGGAGTTAATTTAGGTCTTGTCTATGACCTGAAGAATGAAGGACAGGCGGTTATTCTGTTAGCTAAAAAATATGCACAGTCAAAAGAGTGGTCTGATATTATCACCGCTGCAGGCTACCTGCCGCCAGATATTTCTAATTAAATGATCCCAGGCTTTTGTTTTGGTCTCCCTCTCTACAACTAAAGGGATTGATCACATGCGTTATATTTTCTGTCTCCTCCTGGCTTTGGCGACAATGTTTTGCATTTCCTGGAGCGAGCAGGGGAAAAAAGATGTGAAAGAAAAAATTCATCAGGCTTCAGCTTCCGTACAAACATCAGCGAATTATAATGCGATAACAGATTCACTGTATAAACAGATAAGGCCTCGCGCTGATGTAACAAATGAAAGTTTATCCTCTGAAGTAATAGAAGATGATAAGGTTCGCAACTATATTGCTGAGAAATATACTCCTATGCTGCTGAAGAATTATGAACAGATTAATGCAAGTTTGAGAATGGCAAATAAGTATTTTGGTGATTGCCACAAACCTGAAGCAATCAAAACAGGCGGCGATGTTCAATCATCTCTCTGCATGAATACCGAAAATTATTTGATAGAAATCAGGTACATGAATAATGCGTATGGGCAGGAATGGAAGATCGCTTCTGTATTTTAATTTGTTGAGAAGGAAGAGGCATGCGAACTCGTTGGAATTGATATTCAATTGACGGACGGACAAAAAGCTTATCTAGAGGGAATTTAGGCCTCACAATTTATAAGAATGTGTTATGGGACTTGAAAAAATTGAAACTGTTGTGTCAGATATAACAACACTGAAGGTAGATGCAATCGTCAATGCTGCCAATACCTCACTTCTTGGAGGAGGAGGTGTGGATGGAGCAATCCATAGGGGAGCTGGACCTTCCTTATTGCAGGAATGCAGAACACTCGGAGGTTGTGAAACAGGAACGGCGAAAATTACCAGAGGGTATAATTTGCCAGCCCATCATGTCATTCACACGGTTGGTCCCGTTTGGAGAGGTGGAGAATATGGTGAGGAGGAACTACTAAGGAGCTGTTATGATGCCTGTTTTAAATTGGCGGGTAAATATAGTATAAAAACCATTGCCTTTCCAGCCATCAGCACTGGAGCTTATGGCTTCCCACTTGTTACGGCTGCATGTATCGCGGTTGAAGCAGCAAGAGAGTCTGTGGGGGAATACAAAAGTCTAGACACAATTTTCTTTGTCTGTTTTAGCGAACAGACAAAGAAAATCTATGATGGTTACCTGTAATTAAGAATAAAGTTATGCGGTAATGGAAAAAAGTAGGTGATGATCAAAGCCTGCGAAAAAACAAGCAGGCAGCCGCAAGTTTTGAAGATACCAGAGAGAACATTTTTATCATTCCATTTTTACTAAACCTTATGAAAAAGTATATTCGTTCCATTTCGTTTCTAAGTTGTTTCTTTGTTATAGTAGCGGCTCAATCATTTGTCCAAGCAGATCAGCTTGGAAGTGAAAAGCTAGAGAGGATAAAGGTAAAGGTTGTGTCTTTGAATGGTTGCCCTGCTACAGTCAAGACAATTAGGTTGATTGAGGAAACAGCCAGAGATTTGGGACTGATTATTGACTTGCAGCATGTTGTTGTAAAGACCCTGGAAGATGCAAATAACAACAGGCACCTAGGTAGCCCCACCGTGCAGATAGAGGGATTAGATATTGATCCCAGGGTGAGAAATATTGAGCAATTCGGGTTGACCTGAAGAAGATATGGGGCGTCGGCGATGCCATCAAGAGAACTCGTTACAACGGCTTTTAAAGAATTCGCGGAGAGAACACAAGCAGGTTCCTTGTAGAACCTTGTTTGCGGTTTTTTAAGGAGATTTAGATGTAACCGTTTTCTTCCAGGTGTTTCTTAATATCTTCAGGTGAAAAGCCAATCTTTCTGGCAACGCGCATTGCGTGACTTTCAGTAGAAATTCCTTCAATAAACCTATGGGTGGGCCTATTGTTTTCAAACTCCACTTTCCTATACTGCCCTTTGCCTAGATTTCTGTAAGTTTGGGCAAGTTCGTAGCTGTGGGTTACCAGGATGGTATTATTGTATTTTGCCAGAAAGCCATTCAGAATTACCTCTGATAATTCCATCCTTTCATGACTTGTGGTTCCCTCTGCAATTTCATCTAGAATAACAAGGCTTTTTGGAGTGGCTTCAAAAAATATTTTTTTGGTGGTTGAGAGTTCTGTGCCAAATCGACCTTCAAGATCATTGAGTGAGTCAAAGGATGGAGCCTGATAGGAAATATGATCTGCCAGGTTAATTTTGGCTGATTTGGCAACTATGGGTGCACCTATTTGGGCAAGAAGCTGGGATTGGGCAATTGTTTTACAATAGGTCGTTTTGCCGCCGCTATTGGGGCCTGTGATAAAGGTGACTCCGACTTGATCAAGAAACACATCATTTGGGACAAAGTCTTCCAGCTGTATTGCGGAGACTGGATTTTTGAGTGCTTCAGCTTTGAAAAAATGTCTTTCACAATCAGTAACTTCGGGGATAACAGTGGTGTCTGGAATGGATTTTCGAAAACGCATAAATGAGAGCAGCTCATCAATTGATGCCACAGCCTCCACAGCGGAAGTGAAACGGTTTGAATCAAGCAGCCTTTTGCGTAAAGGCAAAATTGCCGTTTCATTGTCAAACATCGGTTTCAAAAGGGCGCCATAGAGAAAACCAAGCATAATTCCTCCCCCGGTCAAGAGCACCATGGATTTTGCAACAACAGGGTTGATTGCCTCTGTCAGCCAGGCAATGGCAAAAACTATAGCGGGTATGGCCGGCCCAATGGTACCACCGCTCAGTCTTCCTCGACGAAAGCGCATTGAGGGGGTGAAAAACGATTTCTCACTTTTTGCCTTAATACCACCAAGGGTTCTGAACGAGGGACCCATTGCCACTTCATAGGTCGATGATTTGCAGAAGTTTTGAATGAGTTTGATTAAGGAATCAAGGTATATGGATTCTACTTTTGGTATATTATCAACCGCTTTTTCCATTGTTTCTATAGTGTGTATTGCTTTATTTAAATCACGGTATGGAAATATTGGCTGGTGATTGGCATTGAGGATTCTAAAAAGAGATTTTTCTTCTGAGGCAAAGAGGCCCAGGTATTCTTCAAGGGAGCTTGATAATTCATCGTTGCTCTCTAACTCTCGCAAAGCCTCCTGTTTGGCATGTATAAGTTCCAGTGACTCTATGGGAGTGTTGAGGGAGTGAAAAAGACGGGCTGAGCCGACTAGGGTTGTTGTATGATTTATAGCCTTGAACAGTTCGTGAATTTCAATAAGCTGTAATGTTCGCTTATCAATGATCGTTTCAGACAAAAGGTCAAACATCCTCTTGTCGTCAAAGGGTGGCTCTAAGTCCTCTTCAATGATCCTGTTATGAAAGTTCAGGTCTATTATTAATTTGTCCGTATACATATGACCTTAAATGGCAGTATGTTGTTGTCAGGTAAATGATTTGCAGGGACAAGGTTAATCTGATAATTATTGAATAAATTCCAGCTGTTCGAATTGCCAAAGAAAAGCTGGAAGCCTACTCAATTCACAACCCGTCGTCAAGTTTCATTTTTCTGCTGCGTTCCTGTGTTGCAAATCATCAGAAAGGTAATAACTTAACCAATAAATTACAGTTTAAATTAGATCATATTTATTCCCGATGGTATAATAAAATGTTATGAATAATTCGCTTTTATTGTTGAGCTGGAGGAGAAAGTCGGATTTCTGTCTGGATTTGCACTTCATGTAATATCTTTGCATGAATTATTACGGGAAAGTATCTTTTTTCTTTTTAGTGATTGATAAGCAATTACTGTCTTGCTAGATTCATCTGTTGGAGATTCATTTAGCTTTGAATGATATGAGACTCAAGAATTTATTCATTGATTTTGTTGCCATTGAGTTCGTTTATAAATAATTGTAAAATTACATAAAATTTTATTTGAATTGAGTTGGGTCAGGGTAACCAGGAGGTTATAGGTGACAGGTATAAAAAGTAGAAACAGAGTACTGGTGACAGGTGGGGCAGGGTTTTTAGGTTCTCACTTGTGTGAAAGACTCTTAGCAGAAGGGAATGAGGTTGTTTGTGTAGATAATTATTTTACAGGAAGTAAGGAAAATATTGTCCATCTCTTAGAGAATCCCTTTTTTGAGATACTACGACATGATGTTACCTTTCCTCTGTATATTGAAGTTGATGAGATTTATAACTTAGCATGTCCTGCCTCGCCTATACATTACCAGTATGATCCCGTTCAGACTACCAAGACCTCAGTTCATGGCGCAATCAATATGCTTGGGTTGGCCAAAAGGGTACGAGCGAAAATTTTTCAAGCTTCAACTTCAGAGGTTTATGGGGATCCGGAAATTCACCCACAACCTGAATCCTATTGGGGAAATGTTAATCCCATAGGGTATCGCTCCTGTTATGACGAAGGGAAGCGATGTGCTGAAACCTTGTTTTTTGATTATAAAAGACAGCACAATTTACGGATAAAGGTCGCACGTATTTTCAATACCTATGGGCCGCGAATGCACCCCAATGATGGCAGGGTTGTTTCAAATTTTATTGTTCAGGCTCTCTTGAATAAACCAATCACCATTTACGGAGAAGGCAATCAGTCACGATCTTTTTGTTATGTTGATGACTTGATTGAGGCCTTTGTCAGACTCATGGCGACAGGCGATGATTTTACTGGTCCTGTAAATACAGGAAATCCTGGAGAATTTACCATTCTGGAACTGGCTGATACTGTACTTGAGCTGACAGGTTCCAAATCAAAGCTGATATTTGAGCCTCTTCCTTCAGATGATCCCCAGCAGCGTCAGCCTGACATTACTGTGGCGAAAAAACATCTCGATTGGGAGCCAAAGATTCCTCTCAAGGAAGGTTTGATCCATACCATTGCCTATTTCGATGATCTCCTGCAAAAGGATGAAAATCTAAGAAAAAGAGGGTAACACTCGTGCCGCATTTAGTTTGTGAATCAATACTGATTGCCCCTGCCTGTTGTTCTATAATCCTTCTAGCAAGTGTAAGCCCCATGCCCACGTGGTTGGTTTTATTGGTATAGAAGTGATCGGTTACATACTCCAGAGAATTTTCCAAGATTCCGCAGCCAGTATCTGTCACCTTGATTCGAAAAGGATGAGAAGTTTTACTAAAATATTTAATATCTATAGTTATAAGTTTCTCTCTGCTAAGGCCTTCGTACGCTTCACAGCCATTTGCCACAATCATCTCCAGTGCCTTCAAGAGCAGGATTGGGTCAATGAGTATGGTTTTATCCGAGATAGTTTTTTCATATTTCCATTCAAGCTGACAATCCTTGATCGCCTCAGTGTTTTTCAATACTTTGTCAGCCCTTAGGATAAAATTAATAACCTTGATTTTTTCCAAACGTGGATTGGGAAGCTTGATGAACTTATTGAGAACCGTAAGCAGGGTTTCGAGTCGATTTGTTTCATTAACAATCGCGCCAGCCCACTTTTCATTTTGTTCCTTTTTTAATAGTTTCCGGGCAAAGCCGCCTATCACCATAACAGGATTGCGTATCTGGTGACTGATATCATCAATGACGCGTCCAAGAAAAGCCGCTCGCTCAGATTTTCTTAATGTGTTCTCTATGGATTTTAAGTCGGAGAGATCATGGAGGGTGAAAGCGATGCCTTCTTTGCCACTATCCCATAGAAAGAATGTTGCTGCTAGCCGTGCTGGAAAATTTGAGTCGTCAAAGCGTGACAGCATGACTTCACTTTCAAACTCTCTTTCTGCACGGGTAACTTTTATGATGTTAGAAACAAGAACGTCCTGGTCGCTTTTTGTGAAGATACGTTTGATATGGGAGCCGATAAGGTTTTCTTCACTTGATCGGAGCATTTCAGCCGTGTGGCTATTGGCAAAGATGATGTGATGGGTATGGTCAACGATCAGGACAGCATGTCGGATGATATCCAGGAGATCATATATCAGTTTTGGAGCAAATTCTATGTCTCTTTGATCCATTACTTCACCTGAAAAAATGTCGCTGTCTGTTTTACATGAGTAAGGCTCTTCTTCTACCAAAATCAGCTAATATTTCTAAGGCCAGCCTGAAAATGGACAAAATATGCTGACCATAAAGGTGTCAGGGTATTTTTTATTTGCAGCTTGCCTGAAAAAACAGTCCAAGAGCAGGCAATGTCTTAAGAGAAGTTGTAATTTTTATCTGTATTTCTATCCTTTTCGCGCGTGTCAGTTTTACTGGTATCGGTAAGTCACGCTTGTTTTAGATAAATAGTATAATTTTTTACCCATGGAGTTTGTCTGGTGAGAACAGATTTTTTTCCATATGATGAATTTCATCAATGCCCGAAACTACAACTTCCGGGTCAGGTTTGATATCCTTAACAGGTAATTTGTTGGGGTAATCAATGTTACTGAGTACGTGTTTGATACAGTTTATTCGGGCCCTTTTTTTGTTGTCAGATCGGATGATTGTCCATGGAGCAATTGTGCGGTTTGTCTCGTTGAGCATTTGAAATTTTTTCACTGTATACTGGTCCCAATATGTTTGCGCCAGGTTATCAACGGGAGACAGTTTATACTGTTTTAAGAGGTCTGTTTTACGTGCTTCAAACCGTTGGGCTTGAATGTCTTTTGAAACGGAAAAATAGAATTTGAATAAAATGATTCCATCTCTCACCAGGAGATCTTCAAAGTTTGGAACATTCTTCAGAAACCTCTTGTGTTGCTCATCGGTACAAAAATTCATCACAGGTTCAACCATAGCTCGGTTATACCAGCTGCGATCAAAGAGGACCAGTTCTCCTGCTGATGGCAGATGGGTGACATAGCGTTGGAAATACCACTGGGTTGCCTCTGTATCACTTGGTTTTGCCAGGGCAACAACCCTGGTGTTTCTAGGGTTGAGAAAAGCGGTAATGCGTTTTATGGTTCCACCCTTGCCGGCAGCGTCTCGTCCCTCAAAAATAGAAAGGATACGCATACCTTTGGCTTTCATAAATTTTTGAAGCTTCATGAGCTCAATCTGGAGATTTTTCAACTCAATTTCGTAGGCGATTTGATTTTTACTCACCCAGATTTGGCAGCGATTTTCCTTTTCTTTTTTGTTCATGAATTTAAGCGCTGTACTTTCAAGTAATTTGAAATCAGTAGGGCAGCTTTCTCCCTGCTTATTTTCTTTAGCACCCTTTTTTTTCTTGTTTTTGTTAGAGCTCATTATTTTCTCCCAATGTACCTTTTCTTACCAACAGACTTGTGATCATTGGTCTCTAAGTAAAAATCAATTATATATAAAAATATGAGTTAGAATCTGTCTGCCACTATTTAAGAAATTTCCCGTATTTCTTGCGCTGCTCTTCCATAAAAGCAAGTTCCTTATCTCCCGGAATTATTATTTTTGGATTAGGAGTGAAATCTAAGGTTCTGCTTCTTCCTATATATTTTGTACTACTGAGAATGAGCTTCATCGTATTGAGCCGAGCCTGTTGTTTGTCGTCAGACTTCACCACATGCCACTTGGATTGCTTAACATGGGTCTTTTTCAATAATTCATATTTTGTTTTAGTGAATTCATCCCACAGATCTTGAGCCTGGAGATCGACTTCGCTTAATTTCCATTGACGGAGTGGATCATTTTTTCGGCGCTCAAAACGTTTGGCCTGTTCTTCTTTAGAAACTGAAAAATAGAGTTTGAGTAAAATTGTTTTACCATCATCAATAAAGTTACTTTCGTAGCTGGCAACTTTTTTCATGAAACGTTTGTACTGGGTCTGGGTACAAAAACCCATTACTGGTTCCACCATGGCTCGATTGTACCAGGATCTGTCAAAGAGAACAATTTCTCCTGAGTGTGGGAACTGTTCGATGTAACGTTTAATATGGAGTTCGGTTCGTTGCTGTTGATTTGGTTTGCCCAGGGCGACCACCCGATAACGTTTTTCATTCATGTACCTGGTGATTCGTCGAATGGTTCCTCCTTTGCCGGATGCATCACGTCCGTCAAAGAGGATTATCATTTTTTTGCCAGTACGCTCGAGGTGCACCTGGAGCTTAATAAGCTCCGCCTGGTAAG
>CAMYOP010000089.1 GCA_947260045.1 uncultured Desulfobulbaceae bacterium | reverse complement strand
GATAACATCCTGCGAGTTGCCCCTGATCTTCTGCCAAAAGGTTCCATCCGGATAGACTCGGTAACCATTGACGGGAAGGAGTACTCAGATTTTGACGCTGATGGTTTGACAGTACAAATACCTTCTTCCAGTGAACCCGTGAAAATTAAAGTCCGAATCATACCTACCACAGGACTTGATCATTTCTCCTCCACCTTACTAGTCGAGGGAGGAGTAGCTACTCTCACGCTATCCGGGGAGCTCGATCCACGTGCCTTGCCCTACTTTAGAAGCGAACTTGATAAAGCAATTGCTGCTCAAACTAAAAAGTTTGTCCTAAATGCCAAGGATCTTACTGGCATGAGTTCCTGCAATAGTAGGGCGCTTATCTTTGCAAAACAAAAAATGAGTCTTGAGGAAGATTTAGTGATTGTTGGCGCAAACAAGAAAATTATAGAGCTGCTTGAAAAAGATGAATTTGCTGAAAGTATTTCATTTCAAGATGCTTGATACAATTAAAAAGTAATGTGATTACGACGAAAGTTCTGTTAACACCGGGAGACAGATCGGAGTATGCACTTAGCTAAATTTTTCCTAAGCTTAAGGGGACCGAATTTTTTTCGAGTATTATCAGCGAAAATTATTCCCGTATAATAATAGAATACCAAGCGATCTCAATTGTAGAAGGCGTTGGCTGTGGAGGCGGAAAGAAATGAGTGAAGTTGAAGAACAACTTGATCATTCCATTGAGGAGATTGAAGAAATAATGGAGGAGGAGGCTGTTGATTCCAACCGCGGACATGAAAAATGGGTGTCCCGGGTAGCTCTTTCTTCAACTGTTATGGCAGTGCTTGCAGCTATTATGGCTCTGTTTGCCACCTATGCCTCCGATGAAGCTTTTATAGAGCAGAGTCAGGATGGCACCGAGCTTGCCTATTATGAAACAAAACGCCTTAATTACAGTCTAATAAAAAATAAACATGACATTCTCCTGGCTATGGAGAAAACCATCGACCAGAAAGAAGTTGAGCAACTTGCAACATATGAAGAGGAAATCGAGGAGTTGCGAAAAGAATTTGAGAGGGAGGCAGACCTTTCACTTCATCTGTTTGCCACCCATGATCTTTTCGCAATCGCAGTCACCATGCTCCAAATAGCAATTGCCATGGGTGGGATATCTATAATCATCAGACAGCAAAAGATATGGTCTTTCAGTCTGATTTTTGGTGTCCTGGGTATTATCTTCGGCATATGGGGAATAATCAGCTGGCAAACCATCTTGTAATAGTTGGAAGTTAGGGGTTATTTTTTGGGATATCAAGACGGTTAGCAGCATAGCAGAACGAGAAAAAATCAGGCAGTCAGAAAATAAATAATTTGCAAAACAATTGGAAAACCTAGAGAAAAATCAAGGGGTAACCCCACCACTATTCTTTGCAATACAAACTGATGTTGTCGCAGTATCTTCCGCTACATTTGACTCCCGCAACATACCCTCCATTATAACAATTTCCCTGGCCACTTTCTTCCGAAAAGGGGGGTAACCATATGCCTTTTGTTTGTTGAGTTTTCCTTGTTAATAATGAAATTTTATCACAGTAGCTACCTCTGCATTGCATTCCTACTAACACTCTTGCATCATTCATATAAAAATTTGTTTTTTCTTCTGAAAAGTATGGAGTCGCTTGAACAGACCCACTCATTTTTAGTCCTGATATTTTACAACATTTCAGTTGTTTGCTATCACAATAATCACCAGAACACTTAATCCCTGTTACAACATAACCCGCTGGGCACGTTTGGCTATTGGGCATTTCTTCTGAAAACCAACTGGTAAATCGACACTCCTCCTGTCCTTTAGCACCAAAAGTAGGGTATTCTTTTGATGGTTTGAATTTGTCTAGATTAATTAGAAACTTACCATCCATCATTGGAATAGTGGCACTGCCATAATTAAAACTGTTAAGTTTTTTTCTCATTTCAGCATTGCTAATATTGTCTCCTGTTAAGTAATTCCAGCTAGTCAAGGTGGGAGTGACAAACCAGCCATAAGGATTTTCAGCCTTTTCATTTTTTTTTGCAAAACGTAGAGCATGGGTATCAAGCCACTCCTGATGGTAAACAATCTTCATCTGGCCGTTCATGTTAAGTGGTAGTTCTGATATTTCTTTGGTATGTCGTTCTCCATGGGCACTGTAACTGCCATGTGTTATTTTATCATCTTTTGTCCAAATCGCTGCATATTCCCAATCATGCCTATGACCATTAGAAAACCAATTAGCAGATAAATCATATTTAAAATACAGAGCAAAAAAATGCCCGCAGTACTTAGATCCATTTGCCGAGTTGCATGCAGATCGATGAAGTAAATTTGAGGTGTCTAAGAAGTTTGAAGAACGACATCCTTCGCTAGAAAATATTCCTTCAAGATTTGTAAGTAAACCTGTATTTTGTTATCCATTCCGACTAATTCCAGCACTTGGGAAGCAACCGTCTCCATCGAAATCAAAAACTGGTGCTAATGTAGAAACTAGAGCATCTTTAGGTATAGCTTTATCTAGTTTTGTGAAATCTGACCCTTCTGCTAAACTGACTGACATAAAAGAAAGGAATAGAGCATAGGAAGTCCATATCAAGGAGTAGGTTTTCTTCAGTAATAGCAATGGTTCCCTCCACAAATTATGGATTTGATACTAATTATGGCCTTCCTTCAGATAAAGGAGGTATAATGGAAGTCTCCACTTTCATTATACCTTACACCCAAAGAAGGCCATGTCATGAAATTCTATACTCCACAGTAAAAATAATATTGCGGTATCGATTTGTACGCCAAGAAAATATATGTCTGCATCCTCACCTCAAGGAGAGTGAAGTGGTAGGGTTTCAATGGACACTTTCTTAAGAGTGAATTAATTATCATTCTGGAGGTGTTCAATGGCTAAAAAAAGAGAAGTAGCTATACGAAAGAATTTAAAGAAGAGGCAGTGAAGCTGGTCACTGAGCAAGGTTACTCATATGCTGAGGCCGGTCGGAATTTAGGAGTTAATCCGAATCTGCTTAGTCGATGGAAAAGAGAGATTGAAGAAGACGGCGAGGCCCAAAACTTTCTCAAGGTAGTATGTTTCATGTAAGTGTCACACCTCCTCGATGTTATGAGCCTGGTGAAACTCTTAAAGCAAGAGGAGCATGCTTTCCATACACCACTTATGGTGAAGCCGTACATTGAGAAATAAAATGTCTTATTTTTTTATAAATACCGAGAACAAGTATGTCATAGAACAAGGTTCACAAAACAGGAGGTTCAAAATGAAAAAATGCCGACACCATCTTTTTGGAATTTCAAAAGTTTTGGCTTTGCTGCTTTTCACATTATTATTCATTACCACGCTCTTCCTTGTAAGTTCTTTTGCTTCTGATGAACGCTTCCCAAGATATGAGGTCATGGCCCTTGCTGATGAACCGGGGCTTGGATTCCCGTATGCGCGCCCTGCCCTTATCGGTGGGCTTGCCAGTTTCGGGATCACTCCCTGGGGTGAGGAGGATGAAGAACATTTCGGTATTGATATCATCCCCTATTATGATGGCCTTCCCGGTCCAACTGGAAGAACTCCCCGGAAAATGACCGTCATTGCCCCGACCGCCGGCACTATCAGGGCAATCCTGGCTTTTGACTCCACTGAAATAGAAAACACCGACATTGCGGTGATACTTGAAATAAATGAGTTCTGGAGTGTTATCCTGATGTTCGAGCCTAAATCGAGCCCGGGGCGGCTTGTCAGGCAGCAGGTACGATCAATCACAGTGAAAGCCGGGCAGAAGGTGATGAAGGGAGACAAGATCGGCAGTCTTATTGTGGGCGAAGGCTTTGGCGGGTATCCCCATGTTCATATGGCGTTGCTCTATAAAAATCCTACTGTATCTTATTTTGATGTACTCCGGGATATTGTACCGGTGCCTAACCTGAACGCAGAAACAATGGGTATACCTGTCAGCGGTCCTGGGTCGCCCTGGGATCCGGTAGAGCTTAGTTTGCCCGATTCCCACCAGGCTGCCTTCTTCTGTGTCTATCAGTTTTCCTCACCAAGATCGCGCAGAATATTTGAGCATATTTTAGACATCACAGAATACCCCTGCGGGCCAAGGCTTGGCAAATGTGACTGCATTTGTATATTTGACAACAGCTGTCCAACAGAACCGTAAAGGGATGTTTGTGGCAATTTCTGAAGCAAATTAAATACTTAGTGTGCCATGGGAAAAGGTGGCTTTTTCCTTAAAGAGGTAAGGAAAATAAAAGCCGTCTACCTGGTCAAATAAAATAGGAAAAACCAGGATCAAGCTAGACATTTTGATATTGTTAATAGTTACTCGTTTGCAGATGGAATATTCCGGGGGAAAAAATATTTTTGTGTCAATAAAAAGCAGTACTGTTTCCCCGAAATTAAGGAAGGAGCCTTTTAATGGGTGACCCATTTTTTCCTTATTTTGTGAATATTTAAATTAGCTTTGACCCGAATGGCGTGATCAACGACACAGCCGCTTCCAGACTGGTTGGTTATTTTGTTGTATTTTCTTTTATTTCAACTGGTTGGTCCAGTAAGTGAACGCTTCTGGTTAAATAGTTAGCCGCAAATTACTACCTATCAATTTGAGCAATGAATGCGGCACGCCGTGTTCGGCGGCCAAGTCATTCCATCTTGAAACATGCTCTGTCGTCTCCTCAATTATCCGATCAATTTTCCGTTTGCTAAATATTGGGCTTAATTTTTCAAGGCTGTAAAAATCTTGCCGTGTAAAGTTATCTCGCTTTCCATTGAGCTTCATCCAGTGACTATTTACCCAATGGCTTCCTGGCTTGTAGCTGTAGGCTAAATCGTAAGCAGGAGTTAATTGCCACTTATGTTGATCATCGAGCATGAATCCAAAGTTCTTGGAATGATCGTCATGATTACGTGCAACAACATTAAAAACCATGCGTTTAAATATCTGCATTGCCTCATCTGGGCTTAATTTAAGTTCTCTTGCAATTGCGAACAGTTCGGCATAAGAGTACGAACCTGCTTTTTTATAGCTGACGTGCGCCAGGCCACTTAATGTTTGTACATGCCGCTTTTCATTGCCATCTCGATCAAAACGCCGGGTAATGAAATGGCGTCTGTCACCTTCGTTCAGCAAGCGGCAAGGCATCATGTCTATGCCACATGCTTTCGCCATGAGGTGGTAAACATACTCCATTGTTCCATACCCCATTGGATCGCCAAAAGTTTCCTTATTTTTGTTATGTTCGCTGACACCATCAAATTTCATTACAAAATGAGTAAACCCTTCTGGGACATCTGTCTGCCCTGATCGTACCTGGGTGAAATCATCGTTAAAGGCAAGCACCGCTTTTGGTCTGGCTCCTCCTGCACTCATACCTACAGACAATAAAGTCATCATGGCTTCTGTATCTTCTTGTCCCTGCACGCCAAGGTCTATCCTGAAATGTTCTCGCTTATCTAAGATCTCCTGGGCAATAGAAACCAAAGATTGAATTTCAATATGTTGTGAGGCGTTTAAGTTTTTTTTCTGGGCAGCAGGGTGATATGTTAATGCCCCCATGCCACGCTTTCCTGTATATTTAAGACGCTGTATGGGGGTGATGTCAGCTGTCGATTTTCCCTGGCCAGCTATCCAGGCATTCAAAACAGCATTACCAAAATCATCAGGCAATGAGTCCGCTATCATTCCAGGTAAGCCATTGAAGGCAGCAGGATCAGCTTCTGGAAATGAATATATTTTTCGAGATAAAGGCATTTTAAGAGGCGATAGCTCTATGCCTGTTTTGATAAAGCGAGGTTCAAATTCGAATGAGCCAATACCTGTTTCAGTATTGAAACTGACAGCGCCCACATCATGCTCTTTATATTTTACCCTGACAACATCCTTTACCATGAGGATTTATCCTCTTTGATCTGAGTCTTCTTTTTCTGAGATTTTGATGCTCGTTGTCGTTTTTGGCCTTTTAGTTTTGCCAACTGTAGAGGGGATATTTCTTGTACAGGCAGGAACATATTGAGTAGCTCTGCCATATCCATTGCCACTAATATGGCGACAAGGTTCTCTAGCTGAACTTTTCCTTTTTCAGCATTAAGAATAGTCCTTCTGTTCAGGCCAGCTCGTGATGCCACTTCAGCCTGAGTTAAATCAGCATTGAGCCTGGCTTGCTTCAGCCTGTTGCCTAATTCTTCCGCGATAGCGGCGGGAGACATATTTTCAGGTTTCATAATGTTACCATTTCAGCTCATTAGGTAACCTTTTTGAGCTTAAGGTGCACCTTTTGGTACATTATAAGTGAAATGATTTAAAAGGCAAGAATGAAAAATAGTGAAAATTGGAAAATTGGGGACAGACCCCGTTTTCTTGCTGGTAAAACTTATCGTGAAAATTGGGGACAGACCCCGTTTTCTTGCTGGTAAAACTTATCGGATTTCCCTAATAGAAGACGCACCTCTCCATCAGTTTTTTCCTTTTATTGTTATTCAGCTACACGATTAGAGGTATTTCCTCTATAGTCTTAACCGCTTGAGTAAATATTTTTTTGTAGGGGTAACCTTCTGCGAAAGATATCCATACCTTTCTCGCAGTTACCTTGACTCTTGCACCAATCTTGAATAATTTCAATCTGATCGTATCACATTGAGCTTTGGCCATTTCTGTGCCAGCAAGCCCAAGGCGACGTAAAGATTGTACGAGCATGTAGGCCAAAGATGAAAAGTAGAGGCGCACCTGATTACTCTGCATTTTATTTGTGCTGGTCCTGTCAGCGAAAAGCATCAACTGTTGTTCTTTAATCCGGTTTTCCATATCGCCTCGTGCACAATACACATTTTCATACAGATCTTGAGCATCATGCTCTTCAGCCTTCAAAGAGGTAACAACAAATCGAGGATTTGATCCTTTTGCAAGATGCTCTGCTTTACCTACCACCCTTCGGTGCCATCGCCATGACTTGAGAGTATTGTAGCAAAAATCTTTGAAGATTCTGGAAGCCTTGCCACTACACTGATACAATGCTTTGGCAAGTGCAAGTTCTTCTACAATTTCATTTCTTAGTCGGGGATTCTTGGCTAAACCAAAAAGAAAATCAACATCATTGTCTTCACACCAAGTCATGATATTTTCACGGCAAAAACCACTGTCTCCACGAACAATAATTTTCACATTTGGCCATACTTGTCGAATGCGCTGAACAATCCGTTCCACTTCATCAACTGTGCCAATTGCAGCATCATTGTTCGCAGTTTGAAGACGTGCACATAACAGATGTTCACCGCAGAAAATGTATAAAGGGAGGTAACAATAGGCTTTGTAATAACCATGAAAAAATTTCCCTTCCTGATTACCATGGAGTGGATCATCGGTTGCATCAACATCAAGAATTATCGAGTCGGGTATCTCTGGGTTGGATTCGAGAAAAACATCAACAAGAAGATTATCTACAGCTACCGAGTTCAGAACTATTTTCTTATATGGACTTTTGGATGTGGCATTTTCAGGTGTTAGTTCCAGCCGATTGAGAGTGCTTTTGCCAGCAAGAGGTTTGCCTAAATCTTTTGCAAACTTACGATCCATACCTGTTGGATCTGTTTTGCCAACTACCACCGCAAGCATTTTGTCACTTGCTAAATGGTCGTGGTCATTGAGATCCTCATATCCTAAAGCCAGGCCAAAAACTCGCTGTGAAACCAAGGTTAATACGCTGTGCTCAATACGCTTTTGATCGCGATAGTCAGTAAAGCATTGGGCAAAACGATGAAGAATTCTTGTCCGGTGCTCGACTTCTCTGAGTAACAATGCTCCTCCGTCAGAAGTGATAGTGCCACCATTAAAATCTGCAACGATTTCTCTTCTGCCTAAAGCTTGAAACGAACCATATTTTTTTGTACACTCTGTTTTCATAAGGCCACCTGTGTTGACATGTTTAACGTCTTGAGATAACGATAAATATACAACATTTGTGGCCTTATTTGTTCAATTTAATGAGAAATGCGGGTTAGCTGCGGTAGTCACTAAAAGCGTTGCCAATTAGTCCTCCTGTTCGATTTCCATCATCATTTTAGTAATGATTTTATAGGCCTCTTGTAGAGCATAACCAGGGGTTATTTTTTCAGACCCACCTTTAGCATGTTCTTTGGCAATTGCGATAGCCTCATTTAATGCCTCGTATTTGTCCTCTTTTGTCATGATGTCTCCTTTTTACTTGTTTTCCTTTAGGGTCACGTAATAATCAATTTTAATGACATGTTGGATTTCTACTCTTTCATGAATAATTAGTGAATAATTAGGGTCAGGGTAAAATTAAAGATCAAAAGCTGAACATTTTGGTATTATTGTACTTATTTCGTTTTTCTATTATTAGACGTTTCAATCGAAATTGCTTAACTGAGTGTTTTATCCGCTGACTCTCAATTATCATGGTCCTCCGCGAACGCACCTTACATATAGGGGTAGGGTCTTAATGCTACCCTCTACAGAGCCATAAATAAAACCGATTTGCCATGCGTAATCGGCATTGACCGATCTGGTGGTAGCCGACCAATATTCACCCAGCCGGGTGGAATTGGTCAAAGGGCAGTTGTCCGGCAATGCCTTAACATGGCGACTGCGGTCAATCAGACTGTCTAATTCGTTGTAGTTAGGCAAACGCCAATTACCAACTTGCGAGCCATCGTTGAGGCCACAGAAACCATTACCAAGAGAATTACACGAACCAACTGCGTCTGACCATGGACGTTTGTTTTGCCCAGTAGTGTCTAACTAGCTAAATACAATGCAATTACCATCTTTCAGCCAGACGAGCCCTGTGAGATTATCCGTAACCGTACCGTTTCCGTTGTCAGTGAATCGAGGACTGGGGGCCGCTATACCAGCCATATGGTCTCCATCATCTCCAACTGCGTAAGTTGTAACCTGCCCTGTTTTTGGAACTGGTGCCGGCGGCCCCTGGTTCGTATTCCTTAGAGGAATAACAACCACCTTGTTTTCGGCTATCGCTAGCGGCGGAGGGCAGATAAGCATTACACAATAAATGAGAACAGAAACGATACGTATTTTGAGTTTCATAGCTTTTTTCATCGGTTGTGTCGGGATTTTAATTATAGTCTTGAACTGTAGCGAGGCTATCACCAAATATAACTACCATGTTGACGCACTACAGTCTCATAATTAAATGCATAAAAACAAATAAATACAGGATCAGGGCACTCTTTTCGTTATTTTGAAACTGTAAAATAAAACATGGTTATAATGATATCTGAACCACAGTCAATTCTAACATAATACTCAGCCAAATCGCTGCATTTTCGATTCTTAATTATACGGTTACTTCAAATCACGAGAACTGCCAGGGAATTCACCACACTATTTATACTGATTGACAGTATATAATTTTCTATCGTCTGTTTCTTAGCCAAAGTATCAGTATCCTCCTGAAATTTTGTGTTTGATTATTTTTTTACTTACATCGGTATATTGTTAGGGGATATACTAACTATACGACAAGTGTGAGTTCCACCATCTTTTTACTTAGAATTAATTGTTCTGACTTGGTTTCCCTGGATTGATGATGTCTTGTGGTTGCGTTTACCCTGACAATCCAAACCGTATAGTTGTTACCCTTGAATTAACGTTGCTACTGCGCAGATTTTGTTAACCCTCTTCATCCAGGACTATATTTATGAAACGTAAGATCTCCTTTATTCTATTTATACTCCTTCTTGCTGTTTCCTGTTTTGCTCAGAAAGCACAAAAAAGTGACCCTGTTCTAAGCGCCAGTCCTGGAAAAAGTATCCTTGGGCAACGATTGCCGCCAGGGACTTATCGGATTGTTCCAGAGTTGGGAAGCGATCAAGGTGAAGCTTCTATAAAGGTGACTTTTGATGACGGGGATTCAGGCGGGCCGAAACTCTCCGATCAATCAAAGACAGGGCAGGTCACTGATCCGGTGCAGATTGATGATCCCCAAGCTATACCTCCGAAACAACAGATAGGGGGAACCTCAGGGGGGGCGGCAGGTTCTCAGGTACCATCAAAAAAGAAACCGCAGATTACACAACAGGGTAAACCGTCAGCAGGAACCGGTCCTGAATTTGATTGTGAATATGGCCTGCCCAAGCGTGACGGTGCCGATTGTGAGATACAGCTAACAAACGGTGACCTGCCTACTGGCTGGCGTATCGATAATTCTTTGAACATGAATAAGGCCTGTGTTGTTAATCAATGGATTCTGTACGGATCTGATAAAGAAAATCGGATTGAAGTAAACAGGTTCCTCGCTGTTTCAAGTGGGTAACCGGAAATTAAGTTTACCGCCTATGAGGTAAACCATTGTGATAAGATTTCGTGTTGTGCGATAGCCTCTCGCT
>CAMYOP010000088.1 GCA_947260045.1 uncultured Desulfobulbaceae bacterium | reverse complement strand
CTAGGAGTCTGTCGGAGTTAGACATTCTTTCAGAATGGAAAACCGACAAACAATTTTAAAAATTACAGCAAATAAGAATTTTCGCAGCATGGGAAAATCTTTTTGATCGTTAAGAGAGCCCCAAGCCTGTTTTTTTGTACTGATCTTTGACATAATTACCCTTTTAGGGCAAACATTCGCTTTATATTCCAAGCCATGGCAACAAGAGTCCATTCACCGATGACAGACTCGAATCCACGAAGAAGGAATTGTCGGAACCCCATGACATGTTTGATAATGCCGAATACTGGTTCCACAGTACTTTTTCTTTTCGCGTAAAGTTTGCGACCTTCATCAGTTTTTAGCTTGTAGCGCATTTTACTAATTGTATCTGCATCTTCTGGCAAAGGCTCTTGTTGAGCAAATCGTTCAACAAGAGATTGATTATGTTTTTCTCGACCAGGCGGGATGAATGGTTCTATCTCGGCTTCCTCACAGCAAGAAACATTGGTCTCACTGAAGTAACCTGCATCAGCCAATATGCTGTCAACCTTACCCAATGATTCCGGTAGAGATTTTAAAGCCGAAAGAGTTGGACTGATTTCTTTCTTGTCGTTTGGTGATTGGCTGACGTGAGATGCAACAATGATCATGGTATCAACGTCGACGGTAGCTTGGGCATTGTAGGCCTGGTCAAATCCTTTGCCTGAAGTAGGCATGATACGAGATTCTTCGTCAGTTAAATTGACTTGATCTTTCTTGCGGGGGCCAGATTCCGGTGGTTTGGGTTTAGGACCGCGAGGGTTTTTACCAGTCTTCTCTGCTTTTGTTTTACGCTTGGCTACTTTTTTATCGTATTCTTGCTGTTCAAGTACATATCGTTCAGCAGCACGTTGCTCGATCTTTTCTTTGGCCACGGCAATAGCAGCAAGTCGATTTTGACGACGAGATAATTCTTCTGGAATATCCATTCCATCAGGAGTCTTTTCTGTGTCGGCCTTTTCTGCAAGCCGCATGAGTTCCTGGACTTCGGTTTGTAATTGTTTTTCAAGTTTGCAAGCGTGTGCCCAGCTCAAAGCATGATGTCTGGAGGCGTTTGCCTTAACTTTGGTACCATCAAGACTGACCTTCCCCAGTCTCATGATTCCCATTTCACGGGCAAGTACCAGAATCTGCACAAAGAGTGGTTGTAATTGGTTGAGAAAACGTTTGCGGAATGTGGCTATGGTATCGTGATCGGGATGGGTATTGACGGCAATAAAACGAAAAGCAACAGAATCGTAGGTTGCTTGTTCAATCTTTCTGCTGGAATATACCCCCGTGGCATACCCATAGAATAATAATGATAAAAGGATCTCGGGATGATATGCTTTTGCTCCTCTGCCACCATACGCTTCTGTTAACGAACGTATGTTGAGCTGTGATACTATATCGACAACAAATCGAGCCAGATGATCTTCCGGCAACCAGTCTTGAGCTGATGGAGGGAAGAGATACTGCTGATCTCGGTTGGTGGTTATGAAGTTTGAACTCATAAGGTTTTCCATTTATGTAATTAGTTGAAATTACGAGAAAACATACATCAAAAACAAAGAAAAAACAATCATTATAACCATAAAACAGGATGTTAAGTGTTTTTGTGTAAATAGAGTTTGCTGGAACTTAGCTTTAAGTCCGACAGACTCCTAGAAATTATAATAAAATAAAAAAGCCTGCTTACCTGTTACTTACTCTCTTTTTCAGCTGAGCAAAAAAGAGTCTGCATGGATTTCATCAACTGAACAATCCTGTCATCGGCAATGCGGTTGAATATAAAATTTGCATCTTTACGAGAAGAAACAATTCCCTGATTACGCAATATACTTAAATGCTGGGAAATATTTGCTTTTGTCGTTTTGACTTCATCTCGAATATCACCAACAGACATTTCATTTTCCTGCAGGAGACAGAGAATTTTGAGGCGAATTGGATGGGAAATAGATTTAAGCAGACGAGACATATCTTCTATTTGCTCATACACCATTTTTGACCTACCTAACTGTGGATTTATAAAAGCGAGACCTTTAAAAACCTCAATAATTGTATTTTCAGTTCAGAGCTAAAGGTCAACAAGTTTAGAATTTACTTTAATACTAAATCGTCATGCGTCAAGGTATTTTTCCTGAAAAATACAGACGAGACTCATTAAAAATAGTGATAAAAACATCTGGAATAACAGACAAAGACTGGCGTGCAATATTTCCAGGCAATGCACTCTCTACCTTAAATAATTATTTTTTTCCTTGAGAAATGCAAAATTTGAACAACAGAAACAACTCTATTTTAGGCACACAATATAAGAGCCGAAAGGCTTAAAGGATACATCCGTGAGATATCCCAAAAAGAATATTTCTGGGGTTACGGGGCTACCTGAAGGTGTTTTGAGATAAAAAAAAGAGTAAAGGGATAATCCAGCTCCCTTTACTCTTTAAGACAAGACTACGTGACTCTATGAAAAATAAACCAGGAGAATTAAACACCTGTAACTGCGCTAAACCAACTCTGAACCAACTCCAATGGTCCGCCAACACCCATCATAGCAGTGATGAGACATGCAGCTGCCCATATACCGACAAGGGCAGAAATTCCGCCCATAACAGATATGCTTAATTTTGTAGTTTCATCAATACCGGCAAAGCCATCACTTCTTTCTTTTGCCTGTTCTCTTGTTTTTGTCATCATTGTTTTTGCCATTGTAATGCCTCCTGGCGCTTACTGCTTTTTTTACTAAACCTTACATTGCTCCAAGTAGGGCCGAAGCAAACCCTTTCAACAACTCAACAGGACCACTTGTAACAAGTGCACTGGCAAAACATGTTACAGCCCAAAGGCCAATTAATGCAGCAGAAGCTCCTGTTGTAAAAAGTGCGACTCTGGAGATATCACTCTGTACTGTGGTGTCTGCCTTGGCACCTGCTTTTACTATTGTCTGGCTTGTTAAGTTCTTTGTCATTTTTCCCTCTTATTAAAAAGTGTCTGTTTTTATGTTTGGCTATTGTAGCTACTGCTAAATCCATGCCAAATCTATAATTCCTATAAAAACGGTCAGCTAACAAGACGACACTTAAATATTTTGTCATTTTGACAAAGTATTTTGCCAAAATTGCAAAAAAAAGAGAAAAAGCAAAACAACTGATTTACCGAAAACAACTGGGAGCCAACACTTTTCAGATCAACTATAAAGGAATAAGAAAAATAATGGAATAAAAATTCCAGCTGCAACTAACCATTTGCCCCGCCCTTTTAAACCGTTTTTTCCCTTCAGAATGATTATTCCTGTCATGGCAAGGAGCATGAGGGCAATGGCATAGAGATCTGCAAACCAGGTCCATATTTTTTTGGGATGATTCAGGTGCAGAAAATTGAGTTGGTAGAGAAGAGGTCTTTTCTGAACTTTTTCCTGGAGAACCTGACCACTTTTCAACTGTACAGTGATGGTATTTCCTTCCACAAAAATTTTCAGGGTTTCAGGGTCCGGTTGAAATATATTTTTCAAGGCTGCCTTTTCACCCAGTTTTTGCAAAACCGTATGAACGAAGGCTTCATTTATTGGTCCACTCTGGAGTACGGGTCCTATGGTTGACTGAACCCGAACTATGGAATAAGTTGGATTCCAACTATGAATATGGTTGACGGCAACGCCTGATATTGCATAGATAACCGTCAGGCCAAAACACAAATATCCAAGGTCCCGGTGAGTCGCGATGACATATTTCCTCCATTTCATGAGTAAAACCCTTGATCAATCAGTGATTTCAGCGCCAGTTGCGTTAATTCTATAGATGGTTTGACCCGTTGTAATGCTTGCTGGATCAAATATTTTTCCCTGTTCTTTAGCCTTGTGGGCAAACCATTGGATCGCATCATCTTTTGACATTTTTATTTCCTGAACAACACCTTCCACCAGGGCTTCTTTTCCCTGAGCACTCATAGGAAAAACAATTACACCATCCAGAACCTTAATCTGGATCTTCTCAAATGCTTTGTCACTGGCAATATCCATCCAGCACCCTCTTTTTTCACATACTTCTACAACCAGGCCTTTCACCAACACTTTTTTGCCAATGTATTTGTCTGGTTGCTCACTAATTGCAGATACCTTTGTGAGCTCTTGTAAAGTTACCCCTGCCCCATAGGTCGCAGCCAAAGCAAACTGCACAGAGAAGACGAAAAAAATTAGGTGCAGCAGCATTATTTTGATTGTTTTCATGATAAACCTCCTGGCTATCTTTTTATTTAAAAAAAAAGCTTCATAACAAAATCCGACCTCAATGAAAATATAATTATTGAGAAAAACAGTATAAACGCAATAGCTGCAAGACCTTCTAAATAGCTCAAAAACCTTGCAGCACAGTGATTAATTGCAAAAAAGACCTTTTTTCAGTATGATATTTCCTTACTTGTCAGAGCCAACTATGATTCTTATATAAAAATAATGACTCTGCAAAAATACAGACACAGGAATTCTTTATGAAGAAAATTCACGCTCTTTATATGCTGCTTGCCCTCTTACTGGTCACCTTTCCCTTCAGCAACTCCTCTGCCGGAAAATCATCACCACAAGTATTACTGTCTTCAAAGCAACCGGCAACATTTATAACCATTGACCCCAAAGAAGCAAAAAAAATATTGGACAGTCGCTCCGACGTGCTCCTGGTCGATGTCCGTAATCCCCAGGAACTGACTCAGGGAGGTCGCATTGAAGGCGCTCAGCTCGTTCCATTTCCATATATCTTAAGAGGAAAACATAATCTCCCTCGAGACAAGGCCATCATGTTAATATGTGCGGTTGGAGGTAGAAGTTTTGTTGCAGGAAAGTTCTTAAAGAGAGATGGTTATAAAGAATCCTTTAATGTTGGTGGCGGTATTTCAGCCTGGAAAAAAGCAGGCCTGCCCGTCAGCTATTAACTCTGGCTGTTGCTGCATTGCCTGTTACTGTGATACACTTCTCCTTTAATTCTTACACACCAAACAATAGTTGTTGTGCAATTTGTGCAATTTGTGGAAAAAGTATACTGAAAAATATATTAATTTACCTGTTATCCTGGTTTATCTTTCTTTTTTTTGATATAATCGCAAATACACTTCAT
The DNA here is from genome assembly GCA_947260045.1 of uncultured Desulfobulbaceae bacterium. GTDB lineage: Bacteria > Desulfobacterota > Desulfobulbia > Desulfobulbales > Desulfobulbaceae > CAMYOP01. The sequence goes on along the minus strand of CAMYOP010000088.1, from coordinate 4,274 downwards.
TTAGCTGAAAAGTCTTCTCCTGCAAGCTTATGTTAGAGCTTGACAAAAGTAATAGATAATATTACCGCGTTTAATTAAATTCACCAATGTTTCTCGAGAAGCACTAATAATCAATTAATTCAACCGAGGAGTATAGAATGAGTGGTAGTGAAGACAAAATCACAAGTCTACTCAGTGAAGGGCGGAGCTTTGAGCCGCCTGAAAAGGGTCAAGCTGAAGCACATGTAAAAAGCATGGATGAATACCATGCCATCTACAAGAGGTCCATGGAAGATCCTGAGGGATACTGGGCAGAACGTGCAGAAGAACTCGTCACTTGGGATAAGAAATGGGATAAGGTTCTGGATTATGATTTCAATAAGCCCGAAATAAAATGGTTTGATGGTGGCAAGTTGAATATGTCCTACAACTGCCTTGACAGACATTTAAAAAATGGAAGAAGAAACAAAGCTGCTATTATTTGGCAGGGTGAGCCGGAAGAAGATGTAAAGGTTTACACATACCAAATGCTTTACACAGAAGTATGCCGCTTTGCTAATGTTCTTAAGAAAAAAGGTGTCAAAAAAGGTGATAGAGTTTCTATCTATCTGCCAATGATTCCTGAACTGTCAATTGCACTTCTTGCCTGTGCCAGGATCGGCGCAATCCACAGTGTAGTTTTTGCTGGTTTTTCCTCTGTAAGCTTGAAAAATCGTATCCAGGACTGTGAAGCTAAAGTACTGGTCACTGCAGACGCTGTTCTTCGTGCTGGTAAGACTATACCTCTCAAGCCAAATGCAGACGATGCGCTCGCCGATTGCGAATCCATCAAACACTGTGTTGTTGTCAAACGCGCAGGCAATGAAGTCAGCATGCAGGAAGGCAGAGATTCATGGTGGCATGAAGAAGTACAGGAAAAAGACATCACCAGTCATTGTGAACCGGAAAGCATGGACTCAGAGGACATCCTCTTTATCCTTTACACCTCTGGTTCTACAGGCAAACCAAAAGGCGTAGTCCACACCACTGGTGGCTACCTGACATATGCAATGCACACCTGTCAATGGGTCTTTGACATGAAAGATGATGATGTCTACTGGTGTACAGCAGATATCGGCTGGATCACTGGCCATTCATACATCTTGTACGGACCACTTGGACTTGGAGCAACATCTGTCATGTTTGAAGGCGTTCCTTCGTACCCTGGACCAGATCGTTTCTGGAAAATTGTTGAAAAATTCCAGGTAAACACCTTTTACACTGCTCCTACCGTTATTCGAGCTTTAATGCGAGACGGCGAAGAGCCAACCCAGCGTTACGACCTTTCCAGCCTGCGCATTCTTGGCTCGGTTGGCGAACCTATCAATCCGGAAGCCTGGATGTGGTATCATCTCAATATTGGTAAATCAAACCTGCCAATTGTCGATACCTGGTGGCAAACTGAAACTGGCGGCATCATGATTTCCCCGCTGCCATACGCTACCAGCCTGAAACCAGGTTCTGCTACCTACCCGCTCCCAGGTATTGATGCTGCCATCTTTACAGAAGAAGGTAATGAGGCAAAACCAAACGAGGGTGGTCACTTGGTTATCCGTCATCCTTGGCCTGGTATGTTACGCGGTGTTTTCGGTGACCCAGAACGTTTCAAGAAAGCTTACTTCAGTCGTTATGATAACACCTACGACCCTGAAGACGGTGCTCGCAAAGATGAAGATGGTTGCTTCTGGATCATGGGCCGACTTGACGATGTCATCAACGTTTCCGGTCATAGACTTGGAACTGCTGAAATCGAATCAGCACTGGTTGCCCATCCGTCAGTAGCTGAAGCCGCAGTTGTCGGTATGCCTCATGCGATTAAAGGTCAGGCTATCTATGCCTATGTCACGTTAACAACTGCTGCTACCGAGACAGACGAACTGCTTGTCGAGCTTCGCAAGCATGTACGTGCTGAAATCGGTCCTATTGCCACACCTGATGCAATTCAGTGGGCTCCAGGACTGCCAAAAACAAGATCAGGCAAAATTATGCGCCGCGTATTGCGTAAAATCGCAGCCAATGATTTTGATGATTTCGGCGACACGTCAACACTTGCCGATCCATCAGTGGTTGACCAACTGGTTGGCGGGAAAAAAGCATTGGGCTAATAGAGTTCAGGGGTATCTGAATTTCAGATACCCCAACCTTGAGCTGTACTACTCAATAAACCTGCCAGGAGGCAACAGACAAATTAGACCCCTGGCGGGTAACAGTTATAGTATATCAATCATGCAGGGCATTTCATGCCCTGCATTTTTTTTAGAGGTGAAACGTGCAGACAACAGTTAAACATGATGTCCAATCCGAAACACCTGAAGCTGCTCTTGATTTTCTCAAAAAGATCCTGCCGTTCAACGAGCTGGACCATGACACCCTCAAAGGTCTTGCCCGTCATTGCCTTGTGGACTTTTATCCTAAGGGGACACACCTTCTCACCGCCAATGAAAGCGAAGTTGAACACCTCTTTCTCGTCCAGCAAGGAGGATTCAAATCCTTTATCACAGATGACGAAGGAGACATTACCCTCAAAGACTACCGTGGAGAAGGTTCCAGTGTCGGAGCTCTTGGAATTATCCGGGGAACACTTGCCAACCTCGATGTAGAATCTGTAGAAGACACCTTCTGCATCTTATTACCACGCACCGTTTTCCTTGACCTCATTCACAAGCAACCCGGTTTTGCCCAATATTACCTCAGAAGCTTTTCTGAAAAAATAGTCCACACAGCCTACAGCGAACTGAGGCATCATCGCATGGCAAGAAGGGCCAACGACGACCTTTATCTCTTTTCTGTGGCCGCAGGTGACATTGTTAAACAAAAACCTGTCATCGCGCCAACAACGACAGGAATACAAAAAGCAGCCTCCCTTATGGCACGATTTCGTGTTGGTTCCCTGCTTGTACATCAGCCCAATGACCCAGAACAAATAGTTGGTATAATAACAGATCGTGATTTACGCTCCAAGGTTGTGGCAGCTGGCCTGGATTTTCCCACCTCAGTAGAAACAATCATGAGCTCCCCTGTCCAAACAGTCCTTTCTCGCGATATCTGCTTTGATGTCTTGCTGAAAATGATGTCCACAGGTATTCACCATCTTGCTGTCGAACGGGCAGGTCGTATTATTGGGGTCATCACCTCCCATGACATCATGTTGCTTCAGGGGCATTCCCCCTATTATTTATTTAAAAAAATCATTGGTCAGAGAAATTTTTCTGGACTTTATCCATTGGCCCAAAAAATCCCTGAGGTCATCAGAAGCCTGATCAACGAAGGAGGAAAAGCTGGAAACATTACCAGGATGATCGCCCTTTTAAACGACCGCATCCTGCAACGCTTGCTGACTTTACTGGAAGGTGAACTTGGACCGCCACCTGTACCCTACTGCTGGCTGCATATGGGAAGTGAAGGCCGAAGAGAACAGACTTTTAAAACAGATCAGGACAATGCTATCATCTACGCTGACCCCATTGATGATGCACAAAAAGTAGAAGCAGAAGCATATTTTAAGGAGCTTGCCCAACAAGCCATTGACCACCTGGTGAATTGCGGTTACCCCCTGTGCCCTGGAAAAATAATGGCCAATAATCCTCAATGGTGCCAGCCCGTTTCCGTGTGGCAGGAATATTTCACAAGTTGGGTCAAATCGGAGAATCCAGCAGAGCTGCTTGAATCCACCATCTTTTTTGATTTTCGAGCAGGCTATGGTGAGACAGGGCTTGCAGATGAATTACGCAATCACCTTATAGAGCAATCACGACAAAAGGAGACATACCTTTTACACCTTTCCAGAGATTGCCTGACAAGCCAAACAGCATTGTCATTTTTCAATAATTTTATTGTAGAAAAAGATGGAGAACATAAAAACAAGCTCGACCTTAAACATCAAGGATTAGCACCGCTCGTAGATTTTGCCCGAATATTTGCGCTGAAAGCTGGCATTAAAGAAACAAATACCCTGGCACGTTTTCATACCTTGGGAACTGAGGAGGTTATATCAAAAGAGCTCATGAATTCTGCCTGTGAAGCCTATGAACTCCAGATGCAGCTTCGCATCCTCCACCAACTCCATCAACTGGAAAACGGAACACTCCCTGATAATCATATTGACCCAGCCACACTCTCAGAACTTGAAAAGAGAATGCTTAAAGAGGCATTTCATGTCATTGAACGCCTCCATTCTGTTCTAAAGGACATGTTCCCAGGCCTTTAGCTGCAAAACCTTCAATTTTAATTATTTCAACAACTTATTCATTCTCTTT
>CAMYOP010000087.1 GCA_947260045.1 uncultured Desulfobulbaceae bacterium | reverse complement strand
AGGAGGCGTCTCTGTTTCTTCAACTTGTGATCCTGTTTGAACAGATTCTGGCTTTTTAGTAGTTTCTTCTTTAATGGGTTTTTCTACAGCGGTTTCTTTCTTTGGCTGCGCTTTTTCGTCAGCTTGCTCTCCTTCGTATATCGCATTTAAATTTGTTAAGTGGGAAGAAATATCTGTTTCATTACTGTTGTTGATATCATCTTCAATGAGTTTTTGAAGCTGATCTGTGGCCAGGAGGAGGATGTTGACAATAGCTGGAGTGGGTATAAGTTTTTTTGAGCGAATTAAACCAAGGATATTCTCAGAGGCATGAGCTAAACTCTGTATTACTGTCAAGCCCATAAAACCTGCACCACCTTTAATAGAATGAGCTGCCCGAAAAACTTTATTGACAAGATCTTCATCAATATCAGCACCCGCTGCTTCTATTGTGAGTAGATCATTTTCTATGTCAGCAAGATGCTCAAGACTTTCTTCTATAAAACCCTGCAGAATTTCGTCGTCTTCAATGGTCATGCCGTAACTCCTGAAAATATTGCAAGTGCTATAGTGGATGCTGCAATCAGTATTAATTTCCTATTTAGACCCGAACATGCTTCATGCAGGCATTAATTTAAAATAGTCATTAACATTGTATAGGTTTCCCTTTTTGTTTGTACAGGTTTTTTCTGCTTTTTTCTGAAAATCTTTCATTCTCAGTCTTTATAATAAAAAGTCCTTTGTCCTATTAGGTAAGTCTTTTGGGAAATAGAGAGCCAAAGACTAAAAGTATTGTCTTTGGCTCTCATTTCTCACTGGAGTAATTGGGGTTGTGACGAAAAGTTCTACTGAGAAGAAGCTCTGTCAATTTGCAGGAGGGATTGGTGAGCTGTGGGTAAGCCAGGTTAGTCGTTAAAAATTTGGTGAAGGTTTACCGTGTAAACAAGTGTTTGTCCAGCAAGGGGGTGATTGAAATTAACAACAATCTCTTCATCATTTACCATCATTACTGTTGCAGGAACCTTTTCTTTTGAACCGTCTTTATCAACAGTCAGGGAGAGAACCATGCCTGGCTCCGGACTGAGTTTATCACCGAATACATTTCGGTTTAAACTGTGTATTAAATTTTTATGTTCAGGTCCATAAGCGTATTCAGGAGGTATCTGCACGGTCCGGCTTTCACCAGACTGCATGCCGATAAGTGCTTTTTCCACGGTCTCAAAGAGTTTGCCCGATCCCAATTGAACTTCAAGGGGCTGGTCAATTGGAATCTCATCAAAAACCTCACCGTTTTCAACGTTTGCTGTCATTGAAATAAGAATTCTTTCATTTCCCTGTATTTTTTGCATATCTGTATCCTTTTGAAATAGTTTTAAGCAAATTAATTGGTAATACTATATATAATTGATGATTTTTTGACAATGGTTCAGGAAGATTCAAAGTGCAGGCTTGACAAAGATAGCATGAAGGCATAACTATGTGCTCCACATTTAAAGATAATAGGCACAATGATGGAACTTGAATGTATAAAATACAAAGAAAAAGTAGATTCTGCTGATCCTGTTTGCCGTCATCCAGACGACTATTGTAAGTATCGAACATCATGCATTATTCAATTTATGTCGAGTGAAGATAAAAAACAGGTCAGCAGCGAGATGGAAGGGTCTTCTTTTACTAATGAGAGTGCAAAAGAGGAGTAGCAATGATAGAGCTCGATTTTGCCAAAGTAGAAACCGGTCTGTTACCTGCTATAGTTCAGGATAACGAGTCAGGAGAGGTGCTCATGCTTGCCTATATCAATAAGTTTGCATGGGAAAAAACACTGGAAACAGGAAAAGCTCATTACTGGAGTCGTTCTCGCAATACAATCTGGCTGAAAGGTGAATCTTCTGGGCATGTTCAGCTGATTAAAGATATTTTCGTGGATTGCGATAACGATACGGTCTTGTTCAAAGTTGAACAACTGGGTCAGGCAGCATGTCATAAAGGATACCGCAGTTGCTTTTTTCGAAAGAGAGATGGTGCTGATCTTGTAAAAGAAGGGGAGAGAGTGTTCGATCCTTCTGTGGTTTATGGTAAATAATTATCAGTTTGGCCAGGGTAACGGTCTTTCTGCATTTTATATTGTTGGGTACAAGGTTAACCAATAATGAAAAGGAATTAAAATACAATGAAACAATTAAAAATAGGTATTCCCAAAGGAAGTCTTGAAAAAGCTACCATTGAACTGTTTGCAAAATCAGGGTGGCAGATTCGTTTAAAATCCAGGAATTATTTTCCAGAAATCGATGACCCAGAACTGTCCTGTTTTATTTGTCGTCCACAAGAAATGTCTCAATATGTTGAATCTGGCATGCTAGACGCAGGGATTACCGGCAAAGACTGGACGCTTGAAAACCAATCAGACGTAGAAGTCATAGCTGATCTTGTCTACTCAAAGGTAAGTAAAAAGCCAACTCGTTGGGTTGTGGCTGTTGCTGGTGATTCTAATATAAAGACCGTTGAAGATCTTGAAGGGAAAAAAATATCGACAGAGTTGGTTAATGTGACGCGGCAATTTTTTGCAGAGAGAAAAGTCAACGTTGATATCGCCTTTTCATGGGGTGCTACTGAAGCCAAAGCTGTTACAGGTCTTGCAGATGCCATTGTCGAAGTAACAGAAACTGAGTCTACCATACGGGCGCACGGCTTGAAGGTTATTCACGAATTGATGCAGTCCAATAGCCAGCTTATCGCCAACAAGGATTCCTGGAATGAAGAGTGGAAAAAAGACAAAATAAATAATATTTCCATGTTACTTCAAGGAGCTCTTCGTGCTGACAGAATCGTTGGTGTTAAAATGAATGTTCCAGAAGAAAAACTCGATACCATTATAGATGTACTTCCAAGCGTTACAGCTCCCACCGTTGCCCAGCTTTATAAACAGGATTGGTTTTCCGTGGAAACAGTCATCTCTGAACATCAAGTAAGGGATCTTGTCCCTCAGCTCATCAAGCTTGGCGCTGAAGGAATAATTGAATATGCTTTGAACAAAGTAATTTAATTCCTGTTACTTTCACCCTATTGAATAAAAACTGGCGGATAATGAATTTTAACAAAGTAGAATTTCTGCTTTCTGTTTTTTCCAAGAAGCAGCTTCCAGATCTTGATTATCCAGAAATAGCTTTTGCCGGCAGGTCAAATGTTGGTAAATCGAGCCTTATTAACCGACTGCTCAACAGGCGTAATTTTGTAAAAACAAGTAGTAAACCCGGAAAAACACAGAGCCTCAATTATTTTGAAGTTGGTGAGTGTTTATGTTTGGTTGACTTGCCTGGCTACGGGTATGCGAAAGTACCGAAGAAAATGCAGGCCTTTTGGCAGAGTTTTATCACTGATTATCTCTTGACCAGAGAATCTTTGGTTTGTGTTGTTGTGATAATTGATGGCAGGCATGAACTCAAACAACAAGACAGAGAACTCATCGACTGGCTGAAGCATAATAATAAAAGTTTTCTTCCAGTGTATACTAAAATGGACAAACTCTCCAAAAATCAGCAGATGAAAAATGCTGCCGCCCTTGATGCAGCGCTGGTTTTGAAGCCTGAAGACCGGCTTTTGTTTTCCGCTAAAACCGGTCAGGGCTGCTCTGATTTACAGAGTAGACTTGCATCATATTTATAAAGCTGTTAATGTTTGAAAGTTTTAATTTGCACAATTAAGCAGTTGCTCTTTCGCGATAAACTCAATTGAGTTTGCTATATTCTGGTAATTTTTAGGAAACGTTTTCAGCGAAGCTTAGAGGAGGGATCAGATGTCACTTAGAACCGATTGGCCCTGTTGGGAAATCATGAAGTGTAAGCCTGAGCAAGCCGTACAGTGTCCAGCTTTTCATTCGGAAAGGCCCTGTTGGGAAGTAATGAGAGAAATAGACGTCTGTTCTTTTAATGTCTGTAAGGATTGTATAGTCTATGTGTCAAAACAAAAAGACTCAATCTTTAGCCGTGAAGAAATTTTAAGTATTATGTGTCAAAAGGGCGTAGATGTTGTTGGCAATCGTTGCCCTGGCTATAATATGAAACAATCGGTTGGCTAGGCTGCTCCTTACATTGTATCTTTGCTAGGTTCTAAAAATAGTTGGTGTGAGAAAAGTCAAAGGTTCAGGTGTTTCTGGCAAATAACCAGTTGGAAAAAATTTAAAAAAGCATGACAGTATCTGTCATGCTTTTTCATGTAAGTGCAACTAGAGTTTCCTTAAAAAGTTATCAGGCAACAAACGATATACACTCTCCGCTTATTGTCTTTTCGCTCTCCCCTAAATAATAATTTTTCCAGAATTAACTCCAAAGTCTGAAAAAATATCTCCGAAATAGAATAAAAAAGAAAGATAGACACTAGCGGAACAGAACTATCAGGTACATCACCAGATAGATACTATTGATACAAGCCTCTAGAGTCTTAAACGTTTTTGCTCGAATGTGATTGAGGCGGTAGCCAATTTTACCTTGACCAAACTTTCCCTTCTATAGGGATTCGGTCAAGGGCATCCTATTGTCGTTGCTGCTTTTCCTGTCTAAGCTGCGCCGCATTTTCCATTGTTTGTTTTTTGGGACGGCCAAGTGGATAGTAGCACTGCTCATCCCATACTCACGAAATATCTCTACCACAGGAAAACCGCTTTCAGCTTGTTTTAAAATTGACAGAATCTGATTGTCACTAAATCTCAATTTTTTCCTAAGATCTCCTTTCAATACTCTAATGGAAAATTCTACTTGTGAATGTATTATTTTTTAGGGGGATTGCCTAAAGTCCTATAACATTATATTAAATGAATATTAGAATGTATCGTCACTCTTAGTCAGTTTCTCCTGAGACAACGTATAAACTTCAAAATTTCATTATTCTCTAATATGTAATAGTGAGGTTTTTAATAGATCAAAAGATTTCTAATAATCTAATTTTTCATCTATTGTTTCTCAAAAGGAGCGTTACGTTGATTGCATTTAGATATGCGATTAATTTTCAATTCCTCTCAGGTATATAATTTATGGAAAATTTTGTTAATCACATGGTTGAAGAAATACAGGCGAACCTCAAGGAGCAGGATAGTATTAAAGCTATTTTGGTGCTTGACCAACTTCTGAATGCCGACCTGAAAATCCAAAATAGAGTTCTCTTTGAAATTTCCAAAACAGAACCATCTTTTTCTATTTACATTTTGAATGAAGCCTTGGCCCGTAATCCCAAGCTTAGTGAAAGTCTCCCCAAGGTACGAGAAATGCTTTTCTCACTACTTATATCCTACCCTGAGTCCTTTTTGGAGACTCTAAAACGAAGCGATGTTACAGACAAGTCAATTTTAATGCAGGTGGCGGGTGAAATAAAATTTGATCCAGCAACACCTACTCTCCTCCAATTGGTCTCTGACACACTGGATAATAATCAAATTAAACAAGTTATCGTCTGTCTTGGTGAGATAGGTGATGCCAGGGCTATCTCAACACTTACTGATTATCTCTATTCTACCGACCATTCCCTTATATTGACAGCCATAGAAGCCTTGGGTAGCTTGGAAACCGCTGAAGCAATGGAAAGCCTGGCAGAGCGTATGGGTACCGACTCCGAGATTGATCTTCTCATCCTTAAAATTTTTTCTCGTGTCCAGGATCAGGTATCAATTCGCACTCTTAATAAATCTTTGGCTTCTCATTATGCGTTCATGCGTACCTTTGCTAAGTCAGCCCTGGTGAAAATAGGACCAAAGTCAGTTCCTGTACTCCTTGAAAACCTTCATAGTAATAATGAGGATCTCCTTATTCATACTTTGAATGTACTTGGTGACATCCGAGATGGAAGTGCCATTGAGCCAGTCAGAAGTTTACTACAGCATGAACCTGATAACGCGAATGTTCGCTTTGCCGCCTACGAGGCCCTTGGTCTGCTCCCTCTGAAAAAAGGTGTGTATACTCTTACTTCAGGTCTCACTGACCCTGATGAACACGTTTGCATTGCAGCGGCCAAAGCTATAAATGGTAATTTCAGCGAGATCCTTGCTGCTGGTATAAAAAACCTTATCAGAGCAAATAATGACGATTCAAAAAATATTGTTAAAATAATTGTTACAACTCTGGTCGATAAAATTTTTCTCAGTCTGGCAACAGAGGACTACTTCCAAGACGCGGCTTTACCTCACCTAAAAAAAGCACATAAAGATATTCGCAATCACTATGTCAACCTTCTCAAGCGAAATGGGCAGGAAGAATTTAGCGCCAAAATTGAAAGTACTGAAGAGGTTGGTGCACAAGTTTCAATGCGTCTGAAAGTCTGCGCTGTTGATGACTCACGTATGATTTTAAACATTTACAAAGCAACTCTACACGAACTCGGATTTGAACCAGTACTTTTTGAATTCCCTGCAGGAGCACTCAAGTGGATACAAAAAGAAAAACCTGAAATTGTCTTAACCGATCTCAATATGCCAAATATTACAGGTGTGCAGTTTACTGAAGAAATTCGAAAGATTTATTCAGGTACGCAGCTACCTGTAATCATGGTTACAACCCAGGGTGATGCTCAGGACCACGACGCAGCGCTTAATGCAGGCGTTAATGCCATCATGTTAAAACCATTTAATGCCAAATCGCTCAAAGCTGCAATGGGTGAATTTATAGCTGTTTGAGCGTAAGGATAACATTCTCCATTTTCCCAATCAGATTTTGCCTTTCTAGATATACGAATAATTTTATTTTCCATGAATCGATTCGTCGCATTTTAAATAAAACGAACTCAAATATTGGCAAGACAAAGGGTGGGTGATTTCGCCGGAACAGAATGGAAGTTTTGTTGCGAACATGGAGATGGTTCTCTATGTGCTTTACTTCACCCACCGATTTTCTGAATTAAGTTTACTCTCAAAACGCAGTTAGAAATCATCCAGGACCAGTTAACGGTTATTTTATACCGAATCACGAGCATGCCTTTTGATTATATTTATCGTGAATTCTTGTGCGTAATAACTGCCCTGTGGGTCTTGCACCGTTATTTCAGTATTTTGTACATTATTAAGGACAATCTGATTATATATCTGATTTGAGAACTGCCAGGAAAGCACTTTGCGGAATGTCCACATTACCTATGGTTTTCATTCTTTTCTTGCCTGCTTTTTGTTTTTCAAGAAGCTTTCTCTTTCTTGAAATGTCACCACCATAGCATTTTGCCGTTACGTCTTTTCGCATGGCTGAAATGTTCGTGCGAGCAATAATGTTACCACCGGTTGCAGCTTGAATTGCTATTTTAAACATTTGGCGTGGAATTTCTTCTTTTAGGCGATCGCAGGCCTTCACGCCTCTTTCACGGGCACGTGAACGATGGACCAGCTGGGAAAGGGCATCTACCTGTTCAGCGTTTACAAGAATATCTAACTTTACCAGATCAGAGCTGCGATAATCGATCCCTGGGTGATTGATTTGAGTCTGTCGTAAAAGTCATAAATAACTTCAGCCAGTGGTAACTCGCAGGTAAATTCAATCCGACCTGGCATGGGATAGTGATAATTTGTATTTTCACCACGTCGCTCCATGCAGAGTGTCATGACTACTCCCATGTATCGTTCTGGAATGAGGATAGTAGCTTTGATAAAGGGCTCCTCGACATGATCAATCCTAGTTGGTTCTGGAAAATAGGCAGGATTGTCAATCTCAAGCAAGGTTCCGTCATTTAAATGGAAATCATAACGGACAGATGGAACCGTCAGTATGAGAGATATGCCGAACTCCCTTTCAAGTCTTTCCTGGACTACTTCGAGGTGAAGCAGGCCAAGAAAACCGCAACGAAAACCAAAGCCGAGAGCTGCGGAGGAATCTTTTTGAAAGGTGAGGGCAGCATCATTTAATTTAAGTTTTTCAAGAGCGGCGGCGAGATCTTCGTACTCATCCGTTGTTATTGGATAAATAGAAGAAAATACAACCTGTTGAACGTCACGAAATCCTGGCAGCGGTGCATCGCAGGGATTTCCTTTCAGGGTGATCGTATCACCTGGCCTGGTGTCAGAAACTGTTTTGATACCAGCAATAATATAACCAACATCGCCAGCGGTAAGCGCTTTTTGTGATTCTCGGTTCAGGTTGAAGAGTCCAACTTCTTCAACTTTATATTCAGCACCGTTTGACATGAAAATTATTTGATCACCAGGTCTAATGGTTCCGTTTATCATCCTGACTGAGATTATTGTTCCACGATATGGATCGTAATTGGCATCAAAAATAAGTGCTTCAAGGGGTTGGTCAACTTCACCCTCAGGAGCTGGCAATAATGTAACTACCGCTTCAAGAATTTTATCAACTCCTTCACCTGTTTTAGCTGAACAAAATTGAATCGCATCTTCATCAAGCCCCAGGTCATCAACAATTTGAGTAGCAACTTTTTCAGGTTCGGCTGAAGGGAGATCAATTTTATTAATTACAGGAATGATTTCCAGATCGTTTTCCATTGCCAGGTAGAGGTTTGCAAGAGTTTGTGCTTCTACTCCCTGTGCAGCATCGATAAGCAGTAGGGCACCTTCACAGGAAGAAAGTGCCCGTGATACTTCGTAGCTGAAATCTACATGACCTGGAGTGTCTACGAGGTTGAGAATATAATTTTCTCCATTTTTAGCAGTATAAGGCAGGCAGATTGTTTGACTTTTAATGGTAATCCCGCGCTCTCTTTCAATATCCATATTATCCAGGAGCTGGTCATGGAATTCTCTATCTGTAACCATGCCGCAATGCTGGATCATACGATCTGCTAATGTGGATTTACCATGGTCTATATGTGCTATTATGCTGAAATTTCTAATATTTTTCATAGATATTGTTTGTTTGATCCAAGATAGTTCGTACTTCTGGAGAAAAGACCGGTGTTTGATAGCACAAATTTACCAGAAATTAAACTTTTTGTGTTGCAATGCAATACTTTTTAAATATTACATATGGATGTAAGTATAAATAAATAGTTTTTTCAGGGGGATATCACTCGGATTTATATTCAAGTGATATTTTTTCCAATTTAGTTTAATATATCTACAAGTACAATCTTTTTACACTGACAATCTATACAGTATTAAATTTAAGAGTATAAAAATAAAATCCAAGGGTTACACAAACTCAAAATGCAAGAGCCAGACGAAAAGTTAAGTTCTGAAAAACCCGCTAAAAAAAACGCTAAAAAGCCTGCTAAAAAGCCTGGTAAAAAACCTACTAAAAAACCCTCTGAAAAACTAACTGCAAAACATCATCCCTTAGTGGTGATGTCGGATGAAGAAAATCTTCCAGCTGTTAGTAATCCAGCGTTACATAGGTATTTACAGGAGATTAGCCAGTACGAACTGTTATCTCGTGAAGAAACCGATGCGCTTGCCCAGCAATTTCGTGAAACTGGTGATCCTGAGGCAGCATACAGGCTTGTGTCTGCTAATTTGCGTCTTGTTGTCAAGGTTGCAATGGATTTTCAAAAATACTGGATGCAGAATTTTATGGATCTGATTCAGGAAGGCAACGTCGGCTTGGTTCAGGCTACTAAAAAATTCGATCCATTCAGGGGAGTTAAATTTTCTTATTATGCTGCCTACTGGATTCGTGCGTATATATTGAAATTCATTATGGATAACTGGCGTCTGGTGAAAATTGGTACCACCCAGGCTCAGCGAAAACTGTTTTTCAGTTTAAATAAGGAAAAGAAGCTGCTGGAAGCGCAGGGATTCAAACCGGAAGTCAAATTGCTGGCCGAACGTCTCAATGTTAAGGAAAGTGAGATTGTTGAGATGGGGCAACGCATGGACAACTGGGATGTATCTCTTGAAAGTCCCGTACGCAGCGATTCCGAAGACGAACAAAAAAGTTTTTTACCCCAGGACGGTCCTGGAATTGAAGAAGTTGTTGCCAGCCACGAAATGCGAGAACGTTTGACTGAAATTCTTGGTGGTCTCAGTGACATGCTTAACGAAAAAGAAAAAGTGATTTTAGAGACAAGGCTCCTCAGTGATGAACCTTTGACGCTCCAAACCATTGCAGATCAATTTTCCATTTCAAGAGAAAGAGTTCGGCAGATTGAAGCTAATCTTCTTAAAAAGCTGAAAAAACAGTTTGAAAAAGAAATGCCGGATATTCAAGATTTTCTCGGTGGTGATCATTTGATTTTGTCAGCAGGTCCCAAGAAAAATTCGTAATCGCCCTTCCATGAAGATGTTGAGCTCTTACTATCTAATATTATACAAATATGACCATAAACACTATGAACGTTCCGCTTCTTGATTTAAAGCCGCAAACCAAGTTTTTCCGTGAAAAAATTCTCACGGCTCTAACAGAGGTTATAGATTCCACCCAATATATTCTGGGCCCTGTGGTTCAGGAGTTTGAGCAATCTGTTGCCAATTATTGCGGGGTTGACCATGGTATTGGCGTTTCCAGTGGCACAGATGCACTGCTCATTAGTTTGATGGCTCTGGATATTGGACCAGGAGATCTGGTTCTGACAACTCCATATACCTTCTTTGCCACAATGGGATCTATTATGCGTGTTGGTGCGCGTCCTGTCTTCGTAGACATCAAACCTGATTCCATGAACATTGATCCACAACTCGTGGCCATGGCTTTAGAAAAAGACAGGCAAGGTGACTCTAAAATTAAAGCAATAATCCCTGTGCATCTTTTTGGCCAATGTGCTGATATGTCTGAAATGATGACAATTGCCAACAAATATAATATCTACGTCATTGAAGATGCTGCCCAGGCAATCGGTTCTGCCTGTCCTGTTGCTGAGAAAGGGGAAACTATATGGAAGAAGGCCGGTAGTATGGGAGATGTAGGTTGTTTTTCATTTTTCCCCAGTAAGAATCTCGGTGGTATTGGAGATGGGGGAATGGTAACAACTAATGATGAGAAACTGGCAGAGCGTCTCCGTTCTTTTCGTAATCACGGCGCTAAACCGAAATATTATCATTCTTTTATCGGGGGAAACTTCAGGCTCGATCCTGTCCAGGCAGCAGTTTTGGCTGTAAAGCTACCGTATCTTAATGATTGGCACAAAAAGAGACAGGAAAATCGCAATACCTATGACAAGCTCTTTTTAGAAGCAGGTCTTACTGAGGCTGCCATTGATCTACCATCTGCTGTTTTTGCTTCAAAACCTGAAGCAGCAACCAAAAATCATCATATTTACAACCAATATGTCATTAAAACAGAGAAGCGTGATGAGCTTCGGGCATTTCTTTTAGACAATAATGTCGGTTGCGAAGTGTATTATCCGCTCTGTTTGCATCAACAGGAATGTCTTCGTCCGTATGGATATAATAAGCAGTCATTGCCCGTTGCTGAGAAGGCAGCTAAACAGTCACTTGCGTTGCCGATTTATCCTGAATTGGTCTATGAGCAGCAACAATACGTGGTTGCAATGATTTCCAAATTTATTCAAGCAGGATAAGACAATTATTAACTGTTTAGGAAATCATAGTATGGTTCGAACTCTGTTTGGTGCAATTATTGGTCTGTATCTGTTTACGTACACTCCAGGAGCTGTTGCCCAAGATAAAAAAAGTGCGTCGTATCATCTGCTTGCCAGTAATTCGATCAGCATTGTTCCGGATCGAGATATTCAATATGAAGGAGAGCATGCACCTGATTGGAAAATGATCTGGGATCAGGCACGTGAATTATCCAGGCAGAAAAAATACAAAGAAGCTCTTGTCCAATATGAACTGTTATTTGGTCAAAAGGACAATATCGACGAAGCCCGCTGGGAATATACTTCTATATCACTTTTATTAAACCGTGTAAAACAGGCTCAGACTCAGCTGGATATTTTGCTTTTTCATGATCCTGATAATAAAAAATATATAAGAGCACAGGCTGCTGTTTCCTATGCCTCTCACAATTTTTTACATGCAGCAGAGTTATATCAAAAACTCTATGATGAGTACGAGCCTGAGAAAGATAAGGTTCAAATTCTGGAAGGTCTGGTTGCATCGTATCAATCCCTGGAAGAATGGGAAAAAGTGCTGCAGTTTATTGAGGAGTTGTTGCTGTTAAAACCAGCACAAAGGGAGCTCTTAATACAGGCAATTAAAGTTGGTCTGCAACTGCAGCAACACCAAAAAGTTGAAGCTTTTCTCACCAGGCTGGAAACATTTGAATCCCAGGATACAATTTTTTTGCAGTTAAAATCTCAACTTGCAGACCAAATGGGAAATGACGAAAAAGCAGCTGTCTATTGGCAGCAGATAATCGCCATTGATCCTGATAACGGCAAGGTGCATAAGCAACTGGCCAAGTATTATCAGCGTCATTCTAATGTTGCAATGGAGTTGAAACACGTTGAGTTATTACTCAAAAATAATCCAGGAGATGCGCTCCTGATAGAGAGAGCTGCTGATTTAAATTTACGACTAAAAAGAGCAGACAGAGCTTTAGATCTCTATCATTATTATTTGGTGATTTTGCCAAGTAAGGATGAGGTTGTCAGAAAGAAAAAGTTAGCCCAACGGGCGCTTGCCAAAGAACTTTTAGTTCTGGTTGATAACAACCAAGGAAGAACTTTGTGGAAAGATCTACTTAAGGTCACAAATGATCGTCTTGGCGTGTATGTTGCGATGGCTTCATTGCTCCGTGAAAATGGCAACGTTAAAAGTCTTGCAGATGTCCTTATTATCATATATGAAGAAAATCCTGATGATGTTGAGGTGGGTAAAGAGTTAGCTTTGCTTCTGCAGGAACAAGGAAGAACAGATGAATTGGAGAAGATACTCTCCCTGCAGAACACTTATGTCATCCCCACACCAACAGTGGAGAATTTTCCGCTCAAGTCAGCAACGGAAGTCAGTGAATTGGAAAACTAATTTATAGTTTTAATTTAATAATAATAGTGTAGGAGGTGATTGGCATGGTGGAACGGGTCCCTATGTCCGTTGTCGGCAGCAAAATCTTAAAGGACGAGCTAAAAAACCTTGAGCGAGTAGAGCGCCCAGATGTGGTGAAAGCCATTGAAATTGCGCGTGCTCATGGAGATCTCAGTGAAAATGCTGAATATCATGCCGCAAAAGAACGTCAAGGTATGATTGAGTGCCGCATCGTTGAATTAAGAGATAAAATCGCACGAGCCGAAGTTATTGATTGTTCGGAGGTTAATTGCGACCGGGCTGTATTTGGAACGGTTGTAACCCTGCTTGATATGGAAACTGATGAAGAGGTAACCTATCAACTGCTTGGGCCGGAAGAGTCAGATGTCAAGAAAGGTTCTATTTCTGTCTTGTCGCCACTGGGACGCTCTATTCTAGGTAAAAGTGTAGGTGATGATGTTCTGGCGAAAACACCAGGTGGCTTAAGGGAGTTTGAACTGATTGACATCAGTCAGGCTCAGGCCAGTTAATCAGGTGGAAAATTATATATTTTCAATCAGGCTGGGGAGTCGGTTGAAGTAGCGCCCAACCTGTTCAGGATGATGGGCATCTGATCCCGCTGACATTCGAACACCTTTCCTCTTTGCCATCTCTAGGATTTTGCTGGAGGGGAAAGGTTCACCTCTTATCGCAAAACCTGATGTGTTAATCTCAAGAGATATGTTTTTTACAGCAAGTGTGTCAAGAAGGTGTTCAAGTTGTTGCCAGTGGCTGTTTGTGAAACGCAGATTGGGATAGTGACGTAATACTGCATCTAGATGGCAGAGGACATCAATCTCAAGTTCGTCTATACCTTGCTGTAACCCCTCAAAGTATGACGTCAGCACATAATCTATCCCCAAATTAACTAGTGCCAGTATGTTTTCCTCTCTTCTGCTGACCATGTTAAGATGGTTTTTTCCATCAAAGAGAAAATGGTAGGATAGGCCCGTGTAATCAGATGGATATTGATTGAGAAGTTGTTTTAACTCGGAAATTTTATTCTGATTAAAGCCAGCCTCAATGCCAATCTTAATCTCTATTTGCCCTTTATATTTATTTTTTAATCGTTTTCCATCGGAAAAATAGATCTCAAAATCTTCAGGTCTGAGCCAGATTCTATCTGGGTGTTTTATGCCCGTTTCCAAATGTTCCAGGAAGGTTACAGTTTTTAAGCCTCTTGAAATGGCAACCTTCACATAGTCTTCCATTTCACCCTGGGCATGATTACAGAGGTAGGTGTGTACATGACCATCTGTGGTCAGGTCTATTGAAGGATTAGCTGATTCAAGAAGGGACCGCATGGTGTAGTGAGTATTAGTTAGAGTCTACTGAAATTGATTTTGATGTCAACAAGGCGTAAATGGATGCCAAGGTCAGGAACTCTTTTTAAGGTTATCAGGCGTTGCCTTTAGGGAAAAAGTGAAGTACTCCATCAATTTCAGTCGTGTCACAAACATCACCCAACTCCATATTTATATCGAAAAGCTCTTCAATGTCTGTATCTTCAACTAAAAGGGATGGACCATCTGGAACATGATAGACAAGAGTATTCACCCTTGACATATCAACGGGTTTGGTAAAGCCTTTTTTCATATATTTGTTGCCTGTATCAATCGTTTATTGCTGTTATCAAAAAGTTTGTCCCCTTTTAATGCAAGTAGAAAGGGGAATGGAATAATTCGTTTTGCAGAATCATCTGCTGTTTTCTGCATATTTAGTCAAATTCATGGCGAATATAGTGCTTTATAAAGATAAAAGCAAGAACCGTACGGTTTGATTTTCAGGGTAGTATTTTTTGTTGGGTTAAAACAAGTAGTAAAGCATATACGGAAATGAAGAAAAGGGCTTTTTGCCCTGATTATTTTGAGAAAATGCCCATGATTTTATTGCCGTATTTCTACTTTTAGCTCTACCATCTTTATGTATTATCGTGTATATTTCCGCCGGCTGCATTAGAGATTTAAATTACCCGTACATATCTGTTGCTCTGTCTATTATTCATGGTCTTCTTTTATAGTACCATTGTCATTTAAATGAGCTGTCTGTTTCTTCAAAGAATAAGAAATAGAAAGGATTGTATTATGGGATTTATTAAAAATAATTCCTTAAGGAGGATACAATGAAAGTTATTTTACTCGGCGCACCTGGTGCCGGAAAAGGTACTGTTGCAAAACTACTCACCGCTCTTGATGGATCTGTTCAGATATCAACTGGAGATATCTTGAGAGGTGAAGTACAGGCACAGTCTGATCTTGGCAAGGAAGCAGAAGGATACATGAAGGCAGGAGATCTCGTACCTGATTCACTTATTATGGGGATGATGGAAAAGCGTCTTCAACAGCCTGATTGCGAAAAAGGTTTTTTGCTTGATGGTTTCCCAAGAACCATCCCCCAGGCAGAAGCGTTGACAGAACTGTTTGGGAAAATTGGTATCACCTTTGATATGGCTGTCAATATTGATGTGCCAAAGGACATTATCCTTGATCGCCTTTGCACCCGGAGAACCTGTGAAAATCCAGATTGCCAGGCGATTTACAACGTTAAGTCAAATCCTCCTAAAGTAGAAGGTATCTGTGATAAATGTGGTGCTAAAGCCATCCAGCGTGAAGACGAAACAGAAGAGGCAATCAGCCATCGTCTTGCCACTTACAATGAAAAAACCGCACCTCTTATCGGGTTTTACGAAGATAAAGGGATGCTGCTCAGTGTTGAGGCTGTCAACAGCGATGCTGTAATTGAAGCCATCAAAGATAAATTGAGTTTATAAATTATTTATTAGTATGAGCGGGAGTGACCTTCCGCTCTTACAGTCATGGAGAATTAGATCAATGAGCAATTCTGTTCATTTTACCGAATGTGAAGACCTTACACTTATCCATCGCGGCAAAGTGCGGGATATGTATGAGATTCCAGGGCACGATGATAAGCTGTTGATGGTCGCCACAGACCGTATCTCAGCCTATGATGTAGTCATGAATGATCCTATCTCTGCCAAGGGCAAGGTGCTTACCGAGTTATCTCTTTTTTGGTTTGAGCTACTTGGCGATATTATTCCAAATCATCTTATATCTTCCAATTTTGATGAGTTTCCTGAACAATGCCTACAGTATAGAGATCAGCTTGAAGGTCGATCTCTCCTTGTGCGTAAGACAAAAGTTTTGCCCATTGAATGTATTGTCAGGGGCTATATTTCCGGTTCTTTCTGGAAAGCATATCAAAAAGACACTGTTGTTTGCGGGTTTGAGCTTCCTGAAGGGATGGTTGAATCCGATAAATTTCCTGAACCGCTTTTTACACCTTCCACCAAAGCTGATCAGGGTGAGCATGATGAGAATATTTCTCTTGCCAGGATGGAGGAGTTGATTGGTAAGGAGCTTGCTCAAAAAGTCGCAGATGTCAGTGTAAAGCTTTATGAAAAAGCTGCTGATTATGCCCGTTCAAAAGGCATTATTATCGCAGATACAAAGTTTGAACTTGGAATGGTAGGGGATGAACTGATTCTTATTGATGAGGTTCTGACTCCTGATTCATCCCGATTCTGGCCACTTGATTTATATGAAGCAGGCAAAGGGCAACCAAGTTTTGATAAGCAATTTCTCCGGGATTATTTATCGTCTCTTGATTGGGATAAACAACCTCCTGCACCTCAACTTCCTCAGGAAATCCTTGATAAAACCAAGGCACGCTACGAGGAAGCATTGGTAAAAATCACCAGTTAAACAAATTGCGAGATGTTATTGTTTGTATTGTACTGACAAAGAATAATGTCTCGTATTTTTATTTGATTTGCAGATTATAAGAACCTGTTCCCGCCATCTACGACCCAAAATTCAGGGTAATATGTGATCGCTTTGTTTCAAAACGACGATATATAATTCCCGATTGATCCATAATCCTTTTTGACGCTTTAACAGAATCTGTCTCTTTGTATTTATCCGAAAGATAAA
>CAMYOP010000086.1:4286-13759 GCA_947260045.1 uncultured Desulfobulbaceae bacterium | reverse complement strand
TTCCTGGCCCAAATCTGATTATCAGGAGCTTTAAATCCAGTCCAGGCGATATAAAGCCAAAACAGTCCCATAAAAACTGCCACACTAAGAAAGCTGTACCCTGTATATCCTCCCACAGTCAACATCAGGGTAGCTACTGTAAAGATCAAAATAGTCCAGAAGATATGTTTTTTGGTAGAGGAGATCCCATGGACAAGAGGCATTATGGGGATGGCGGCGGCAGCGTAATCTTTAAGACGATAAATGGCGATCGCATAGGAATGAGGAATTTGCCACAAACTGTAGATTAACAATAATATAAGGGCGCCATAGTCGAACCGATTCGTTACCGCACAATAGCCAACCAAAGGAGGAGCTGCACCTGCCAAGCTGCCAATCAGAATTGCATATGCCGACCTGCGTTTCAAATACAGACTGTAAACAACCACGTAGATAGTGAAGCCAACAAGCACGATTCCAACGCACAGAAAGTTTGTTGCCATCCAGAGCAATACAATACCTGCAATACCAAGCAATGACGCATAAATTAAGGCGACAAGTGGAGTCATGAGACCTTGGACCATGACTCGATTTTGGGTCCTGGTCATTTTACAATCCATATCCCTGTCAAAGCAGTTGTTAAAGACACAGCTGGAAGCGATAACCAGAGACATCCCCATTATAGTCGCCAATAAAACCTCGGTATCAACATGCCCTTTGGAAGCAAGAAAAAATCCTCCAGCTACAGAGATCAGATTACCGAATATGATTCCTGGTTTGGTGATGAGAATATATTTTTTGATCGTGAAAACCATAATCACATCATACGATAATTCAGATTGGACATGATCCAGATCGACCCACCAACAAAGAGGGTCATGATCAACACGGTGAACACCAAAGCAAGCAGGTTCCATCGTGGAGAAGAGGAAGAATTTAAGTGTAGGAAGTAGTGAAGATGCACCAGGATCTGCAGTACGCCCGCAACAAAAATACCAGCGAAAACGAAACCATAGGGTATCACATCCTTTTGCGTCACCAATCCAAAAGCCATAGTGGTCAAAATAATGGATAGAAAAAATCCAACAGCGTATGATTTAAAATTTCCCTTGCTTGCTCCAGTGCTGTCAAGAATCGTTTGGTTCATTTACATAACCCCCATCAGATAAACAACAGTAAAGACTCCTACCCATACAATATCAAGAAAATGCCAGAAGATACTCAAGCGTAGTAACCTGGATTGGACAGGTGCAGTTAGTCCCTTGGAGACAACCTGAGCAGCCATGACAGCCATCCAGATCAGGCCGCATATCACATGCGCTCCATGGGTGCCAACCAGGGTAAAAAAAGCAGAAAGAAAGGCACTACGCTCTGGCCCGTTCCCTTCGCTAATCATGGTGTGGAATTCATTAAGCTCCATAGACACAAATCCAAGCCCGAGCAGGAAGGTAACGGTGAGCCATGTTAATACCGATTTTTTTCTGTTTTTATACAGAGCCAACATCGCAAGGCCATAGCTTGCACTGCTAAACAACAGAAGCAGCGTTTCGCCAAAAACATATGGCAGGTGAAACAAATCCTTTCCTGTGGGACCACCCGCATAGCTATGACCTAGAACTATATATGTTGCAAATATCGCCGCAAACACGACAAGGTCACTCATTATGTATAGCCAGAAACCGAAGGCCTGATTAGAGAGAGCATGCTGGTGTTCGGAACCCTCTGCAACGGCATCTATGGTGGTGGCGTCAGTATTCATCATTTAGATCCTATGGTAAAATTTCCGCCATGGTCCTTCTATCTGCGGAAAAATTTTATGCGGCGGAGGCCGATTGCCGCAAACTACTCTTTTCAATTCGTTCAACTTCTGCAGCAGGTATTGTGTATTCCGTATCATCGTCAGCTGAGTGGAAAATAACAGCTACAAGCAGACCAAGGGTGGACATGATAGCAAGCCACCAGATATGCCAGACCATGGCAAATCCGAACAAGAAAGCAAATACCCCATTAATCAAGCCCGATGCCGTGTTTTTTGGCATATGGATATCATGGTATTGATCTGTTTTCTTATTTGCTCTGTTGTTTTCCTTCATATCCGTAAACGCATCAAGATCATGCACAACGGGTATTTCAGCAAAATTGTAGACAGGCGGAGGAGAAGAAGTTGCCCACTCCAGGGTACGGCCATCCCAGGGGTCACCAGTCAAATCACGGGTGGAATGGCGCTGCCTGATGCTTACAATCAATTGAACTACCTGGCAGGCAACACCAGTCAGAATCAAAATGATACCGATTGTCGCAACGATCAGAAAAGGCTGCCAGGCTGGGTTGTCGTAATATGCAAGACGGCGGGGCATTCCCATAAAGCCAAGTGCATAAAGAGGTAAAAAGGCAAAATAAAAACCGATCATCCAAAACCAGAAAGCACGTTTACCCCACATCTCATTCAAAGGGAATCCGAAGGCTTTGGGAAACCAATAGATATAGCCAGCAATGTATCCAAATAGCGCTCCAGGAATCAACACGTTGTGAAAATGCGCAACCAGGAACAAACTGTTGTGGAGCACGAAATCAGCAACTGGCGTGGCCAGTAAAACACCTGTCATGCCACCAACGGTAAAGGCCGTGATGAAGCCCAATGTCCAGAGCATCGGTGAGGTGAATCGCACGCGGCCCCGATACATTGTGAAAAGCCAATTAAAGATCTTTACACCAGTAGGAACGGCGATAATCATGGTTGTAATGCCGAAAAAGATATTGACGTTAGGACCTGCGCCCATGGTAAAAAAATGGTGCACCCAGACTGAAAAGGACAGGATCATGATTGATGCTGTGGCGTATACCATTGAGGTATAACTAAACAGTCGTTTTCGGCAAAATGTGGCAGTGATTTCAGAATATATCCCGAAAGCTGGCAGAATTACGATATAGACTTCTGGATGACCCCACATCCAGAACAGATTGACATACATCATAGAGTTGCCGCCAAGGGTGTTGGTGAAAAAATGCATACCCAGGTAACGGTCCAGGGTCAACATGGCAAGGACAGCTGTCAGAACTGGAAATGAGAGAAGAATAAGTACGCTTGAGCTCAAGGATGTCCACACGAAGACTGGCATGCGCATAAGCGTCATGCCGGGAGCGCGCATATTCAAAATGGTGACGAGAAAGTTAATGCTGGTAATCAATGAACCAACGCCAGCAATCTGGAGAGCCCATATCCAATAATCCACCCCTACCCCTGGGCTGTATTGCAGTTCGGTCAAAGGCGCATAACCTGACCAGCCAGCTTGGGAGAACTCCCCCACTCCCAGTGACACCATCATCAACATAAAACCAGCGGCAGTCAGCCAGAGGCTGAGAGAATTTAAAAAAGGAAATGCCACGTCCCTGGCACCGATTTGCGGTGGTATTACTATATTCATCAAACCGACCATAAATGGCATAGCCACGAAGATAATCATAGCTGTACCGTGCGCACTAAATAACTGGTTGAAATGGTCTGGTGGTAAAAAACCATGGGAGCCACCCGCAGCAATTGCTTGCTGAGCCCGCATCATGAAAGCTTCCGAAAGCCCACGCAACATCATGACCATTGCTATGATGATATACATGATACCGATCTTCTTGTGGTCGACACTGGTCAGCCAATCCTGCCAGAGGATTGTCCATTTGCGGAAGTAAGTGATCAGAACCAAAATCAGGAGACCCGTCACAATCGCCCCACCCACTGCTAACATGACTATAGGATCATGGTATGGCACCGCTGAAAGGCTTAACTTTCCAAACATATCAACTCTTCTCCAGGATACTGAGGTTCATTTGCTTCGGCTCGTTTTTCTTGATCATGGAGTTGTGATTCATCTCCATGTTTTTATGATATTTTTTAAGAATATGCTCAAACAGGTTGAATGTGACCGTAGAAAAATGAGTCGCTGGGTCATCGATACTTGGTTCTTCGAGCTTCTTATACCTTTCCATATCAAGTTTTTCCTGTGAACTCCTCACTTTATTAATCCATGATTCGAATTCTTCCTGCGAGACTGCGATTGCCTTAAAGTTCATATCAGCGTATCCATTGCCGCTAAACTGCTGATTCTGACCAGCATAAACACCTGGTTCACTGGCTAAGAGATGCAATTGAGTCTGCATGCCAGCCATGGCGTATATCTGGCTACCCAGCTGAGGGATAAAAAAGGAAGTCATAACAGTTGCAGATGTGACCTTGAAATTCAGAGGAGCATTAGCAGGGAAGACGATCTGATTAACCGTAGCAATATTCTGGTCAGGATAAATAAAAAGCCATTTCCAATCCAGAGAAACAGCTTCTATCCTAAATGGTTTAGCGTCTGCAATGAGTGGATTGTGTGGATCCAATTGATGAGTGGTCCACCAGGTCATAATTCCGAGAATCGTAACAATAACTGCGGGTACCAGCCAAATAATCAATTCAATCCTGGTGGAATGACACCATTTCGGCTCATAAGTTGCTTTAGTATTGGAAGAACGATATTTCCAGGGAAACCAGATGGCCATGATAAAAACTGGAATGACCACAATCATCATAAGCGCAAAAGATGCTATAATGACAAATCGTTCGGTGGAGCCAACGGGCCCTTTGGGATCAAACAGAACCATTTGGCTGCAACCTGAGATAAAAAATGCGGCACAGATTACAAATAATCCGATAAAAACGATTTTATTGCTTCTTTTCATTTATCGATCCCCAAGTTCATAAAGATTTTTATCAGGGCAAAATGGAACATATAGCAGGTGGATCTATACATCCTGTTGTGTCCAGCAGCATGATCCCATGAATTAATATATAAAGTTTTCCAATAATTATCACATACAATTTTCTGGTCATGATCAAACTAGCAGTGTAGATTGAATGGTGCTGAAAGATACTGTTCTACGGTTTATCCTAACCAGCAAATGCAGCAAAAGCTATTTATCATACCAACCAGAGATAAGGAAGGTACACAAAGGACAAAGAGAGTTGAATTCATTCAACTTGATCTCTGTTTGTGGTTGGAATATCCTTCCTAATTGAGGAAAACCTTTCAGCGATACCATCCTCATATGCTCAATCATAGTGAATAGTTGGTTAACAAGGAAGCGAAATAAACTATGCATATTGCCCAATACTTTAGAATCTCAAAGATAAAACTGTTTCTGGCTCTATCCAGGACCCCTCATGGACTACTTGACATTTGCACTCCGTTGTTGGTTGCCCTCTTATGGCTTGGCTCCCCTCCAGACTCCCAAACTATTGTTTTTGGAATAATAGCAGCATTTGCGGGATACACAGCTGTATATGCCTTAAACGATATAGTAGATTACAAAATCGATAAGAAAAAAATCGGCCAGGAGGGATTTGATCGTGATTCCAGCTACCTGGATGGCACCCACATTCGTCACCCCCTTGCCCGTGGGTTTCTGAGCATGCCCGAAGCAATTGTCTGGGCTGGTGGTTGGGCAATATTATCACTTTTCACCTCGTACCTGTTAAATCCTGTTTGTGCATATATTCTGATTATCGGTTGCATCCTTGAGGCAATATATTGTCTTTTGCTACGGGTAAGTCATCTTCGGGTCATGGTAAGTGGCATAGTAAAAACCCTCGGAGGCTTGGCAGCAATATTTGCAGTCGATGCTTCTCCCCAGGTAGACCTACTCCTACTGATATTTTTCTGGCTGTTTTTCTGGGAAATAGGTGGTCAAAATATACCAGCCGACTGGCATGACATAGAGGAAGATACAACAATGCAAGCCAAGACAGTGCCAGTTTGTTTCGGCCCCAGGATTGCCAGTACAATAGTTTTGATAACCTTGACCATTAGCCTTACCCTGAGCGGGCTAGTTTTCCGCATCACCCCACTCCAAATGCCAAATATTTTCTATGCTGCTGCTCTATTAATTGGATTTTTTCTGCTGATTATCCCAGCAGTGAAGCTTTTTAAAGCCAGGGACAGGGACTTTGCCGCTTCTCTTTTTAACAGGGCAAGTTGGTATCCTTGCATATTACTTGCATTAACTCTGATATCTATCCTATTCAATAGCGTAATGGGCTCTGGGTAAATTCTGTACTTAGACTTTGTTTAGAGAAACTGAATTGTCGAATTTCTCCATTTCAGGGCAGGCTATTCTCGATTTAAGCTGCAGCTTATTGTATTATAAAGACAATATGTTAACATCTCATAGCTGAATATAATTCGTGCCTGAAGCACTGCAACAAAAATAATGATATGTCAGAAGGGGTCTCGTGGATAAAAAATTCGATAGGGAAAAGTTGGCTGAATTTAACGGCCAGAATGGTAAAGCTACCTATGTCGCCAAAGATGGAAAAGTGTATGATGTAAGCGAAAGCAAGCTATGGCAAAACGGAGAACACATGAAGCGGCATCATGCGGGCGAGGATCTGTCTGATGTGTTTTCTGCCGCACCCCACGGCCCGGAAGTATTAGAACGTTTTCACAAGATCGGCACCTTAATTGAGCCTTCTACATCCGCACCCGTTGACCCTCGGCTACCTTCCTGGCTCAACAAACTGCTGGAGCTCTTTCCTCTGCTGGCACGACACCCTCACCCCATGCTGGTTCATTTTCCCATAGCATTCATGATTGCTGTTCCACTTTTTTATCTTCTGACTTCTTTAACAGGCAACTCTGCTTTTGAAACAACCGCTTTTCATTGCCTGGGGATTGGTTTACTGTTCACCCCTCTTACTATTGCTACTGGTTTTTACACATGGTGGCTCAATTACCATTCCAGACTTTCACTTCCGATCAAAATAAAAATCATAGGCTCAACATTGCTCATGCTGCTTATGCTTGTCCTGTTTTTTTGGCGCTATACCGTACCGGATATCTATTTTGCTCAAACAGCTCTTAGGAGAGTTTACCAGTTACTCCTGCTTGGACTCCTTCCTGTAGTCAGCGTGATTGGCTGGTATGGCGCTTGTCTTACCTTCCCGCATGGAAAGAAGAAATGAGAACTAACTTCTTCCTTTAACAGCTGCACCGAGAATCGCAAACCGGGACTCTTTATAGCCATTAAGCAAATTCAGTCCGGATTCTGCAAGTGCTTCCCTGAACTGTGGCCCGTGAAATCGATTATCCTTTGGATGATCAAGGATATGCCGAAACAGAGGATTAGCATAGAGGGGAGGATAAATTTCCTCAAAGTAAAAGGTTCCGTCATCTTTGAGTACCCTGCTTATTTCCTCAACACCTTTTTGCCAATTCTCAAGATGGTGTATGATTCCGTAATTAAAAACCGCATCAAAACATTGATCTGGAAACGGAAGTTCCTGCGCATCTGCAGCCAGCAGGTGCAAAGGGACAGTGTTCCAGGCCTTCATTTTCTTCCGTGCCGCATACAGCATTTCCTCATCAATATCAATTGCATGAATCGCCGCTGGCGAAAATGTCTGATTAATAATATTGGCTCCGACGCCGCAGCCGCAGCCAATTTCCAGACATTGTGCGCCTGAAACCAGTGTTCGCAATTGACTGAAAAATTTAGCCTCACGCTGCTGGACATATTTTCGAACAGGACTGTTTACCCAAATCCTTTCCGGCCAATTAACCTTCATTAAATCTCCTTACGGCCTTGAAATATTTTAGCAATACCAAACGTCAGTTTCTTTATTTTGAGGTCAGTGAATCCAGCTCTTCCGATTTCGCTGAGAAACCCTGAGTCATCTGGAAAATCATTAACCGAGTCAGCTAAATAACTATAGGCGTAATCGGTCCGTGAGAGTAAGTTCCCAAGAGGTGGTAATATATGATCAAAATAGAACCTGTACATGCGATAAAGTAAGGGGTTATCAGGATACGAAAATTCCATAATCAAGAGGCGTCCGCCTGGTCGTAAAACACGATTAAACTCTCTCAGTACCAGCTCACGTTCTTCCACATTACGGATACCAAAAGAAATTGTTACGGCATCCACCGAGCCACTTTGGACGGGTAATTCTCTGCCATCTCCAGCCATCAGGGTAACAGGAACGTCTGAATAACTATCGTCAATTTTCTTTTTCCCTACAGCCAGCATTGCAGGCGAAAAATCCACCCCGACAACATTGACTTGGGGATGTCGCTTGGTAATGGCAAGCGCAGTTTCCGCAGTACCAACAGCCACATCCAGGATGACACTTCCAGGCTCAGGCTGCAGAACTTCAGCCAGTGTACGCCGCCAGTAAATATCACGACCGAGCGAAAGAAAACTGTTTTGAAAATCATAGGACGGGGCAATGGTTTCAAACATTGCTTTTACAGCCGTGTCCTTCATCTTGTACTCCTTGCTTGCTCTGCCCATTTAATCTCTCGGACAATGGAATCGATTACTGTACCCCTTCGAAGATCTGGAGGCAGAACAGTCCAGGTGTAAGTTTCAACTTCAAGAGGAATTTCAGAAGGAAAAAGAGGAAGAATCTCTTCCAGAAAAAATCTGGTTGAGCCACAGTCTCCCGCTTGGTCCATAAATACTGGTACGTGAAAATGGACACGCCATTCCTCAAAATCTGTGGATGCGTCTCTGATTGCTTGGTCCAAATCTTGGTAACGCATCAGTTCTCCATTAGATTTTCTGCCAACGGCTTGATGAAGATAACAGGATTCCTGAAATCTTTTCAGCTGACCAATGTCGTGATGTTCCAATCTGAGAGCGGAAGAAATCTGGACATTACCGATATTGATATCGTTATCTGCTAATAATTGCAAAGAATCGGCAGGTTTTTCATACTGCAGTGCATGATGACAACAGTCAAAACAGATTGCCAGGAAGGACCGCTGAGACAGTGTCAGGTCAATACGGCTAAAAAAATCGAGAACATCTGGGATTGTTTCTAATACGCATCCAGGTTCAGGCTCCAGAGAAAGAAGTATCTTTTGGCCAGTTTTTTGTGACAAGTCATCCAGAAAATCTAGAGCTTGCTGGAGATGTCTCTCTATTTCAGGATAGTCATTGGGAGCAATTGCAGTTCGAAATCCAACAGGAACAGATGAAATGGAACCTGTCATTCCCTCTGGAAGCCATATAGACATCAGCTTGGCCAGCTTTTTAGTATATTCGAGACGCTCGACAAATCGCCAATCGGGCAAATAGACGGATTCCTTTACGGGTACATGATGAAAAGTACCATAGGGAAACCCGTTGACAGTCCGTACATAAAGTCCTTCCTCCTGACACCAGCCTGCAAATAATCGGGCATCTTCATTAGACATTTCATCAGCTGCTCTTCCCGACAAGCGTAATCCAAGTGGAAAAGGAGATTCTGGAGCGACCCTGTCTTTGACTATTGGGGCGTACTGACTGACAGCAGCAAAAATTTCCTGCCAGCTCTCACCAGGGTGGATATTCGTACAATAAGTAATACCTGGCAAAACAGACGCTTTCTGCACAGAATCGATTTCACTATCTTTACACTTCTCCAGAATATACTCGCCAGAAGATTCAATCAATTGAGAACTCCGTGAACAAGGACCCTG
>CAMYOP010000086.1:0-4254 GCA_947260045.1 uncultured Desulfobulbaceae bacterium | reverse complement strand
AATCTGGTTCACCTCTTTTTTGCTGCCAATTCCTGTTAATAGGGTTATTGCCAGTTCACCGCCCAAATGCTCCTGAAATTCATGCAGAGCTTTTCCAACATCGAGTTTGTCAAGTGCCTGATGATATAGAGGGAGCCCCAGGTCTTTTAGCAGGGTAACAATCCTTTGAAGATCATCTTGACTTATCATGCCTGTATGAAAAGAATAGAGACTGTCAAGTCCTATGCCAACGGAGACCGCTTCACCATGATGAAGCAGGCCGTTGGTCATCTCTTCCAGTTTATGCGCTGACCAGTGACCAAAATCAAGCGGCCTGGCCGAACCAAGCTCAAAAGGATCCCCTTGGGTGCCGATATGGTGTATATGTAGAGCTGCACACTGATAGATCATCTTTTCCATGGCCTGTGGTTCAAAATCAGCCAAATTACGACGATTCTCATAGAGGTAGTTGAAAAAAGAGCTGTCTTTTATTGAAGCAATCTTTACGGCTTCAGCCATACCCGCTTTAAGTTCCCTGGGAGGAAGGGTGTCAAGGAAGTTGAAATCGTTGATAACTGCAAACGGCGGAGCAAAGGTACCGATAAAGTTTTTCCGGCCCAGGGCGTTGACACCGTTTTTGACCCCAACACCTGCATCATTCTGGGCTAAAACAGTTGTCGGCATGCGTATAAGTCGCAGTCCTCGATGAGCGATAGCTGCTGCATAGCCAGCAGTATCCAGAACGGCTCCTCCTCCAATGACCAGCACAAATGACTGTCGACACAAATGGTTAGCATGGATATGCTTTACTATCGTTTCGATGATAGAGGGGTTGGTTTTACTGATTTCACCGCCAGATACGGGATATATGCCACAGAGCTGTATGATTTCGGAATTTCGTTCAGCATATCGCTCAATCCTGTCTTTTAGTGTTGGATCCTTTGCCAAAACCCCAGAATCAATGATACAGAGAACTTTATGACGTTTCTCATCTGCCTGTATTAATATAGAAGCAAAAAGCTGTTCTTCAACATTAAAGATATCACGGATAAAATAAACAGGGAATGCGTATTGAATACTGAACCGTTGTTCTATTTTTTGCATTGAAAACTACTAGTTATAATTCATAAGTGAGTTAGCCTACGACAATATATCACTTTTTCACAACAGAATTCGTAGCATCATAAAAGGATATTGACCATAGATACATCTTACCTCAAATATAACAACAATGAGAACGAAAACCAAGTTATGATAAGTATTTACTTTTCAAGTAAGAGTTAACATTTTTTACCTGAAAACCAGAACACTGTTTTTCTCTTTTTGCCTACCCACTTTTTTTCAGATGGTATATGTTCTTCCTGTTAATCCTACCCTCCTACATTTACTATTTCTAAAAGAGTATCCCCGAATAAAAAATCAGAAAACAAAAACATACTCCAGCTTGACGGTTACCTCTTTGATTATATACTCTACATGTAGGGAAAAATTTATTTAATATTGTCTGCTGTTTGATGTAAAATTCAGACATTTTAGTTCCATATCCTTATCTCTCATTTTAGGGGATTTTATGAAACGAATACTGGTGACAGGCGCAACGGGTCAAATTGGCTCTGCACTTGTTCCCGCCCTTCGGCTCCTATACGGCAGCAATAATGTACTTGCTCTTGGCCATAAAAAAAATCCGCCTGGAGATATCGCTGAAGACGGCCCCTACGGGACTCTTGACATCCAAGACCAGCCACAACTGGAAAAATATCTTGCTCAATATAACATTGACACCATCTATCACCTTGCAGCTATGTTATCAGCAACCGCAGAAAGAAATCCACAAAGAGCCTGGGACGTTAACATTAATGGTTTAATGAGGGTACTGGAAGTTGCCCGCAAGTTTAAGTGCAGTGTTTTTCACCCAAGTTCCATCGGGGCCTTTGGCCCAACCACCCCTGCCGACCAAACCCCCCAGGTAACAATTCAGCGACCTGTTAGCATGTATGGAGTGAGCAAGGTTACAGGCGAACTCCTTTGTGATTATTACCATAGCAAATTTAACCTGGACACCAGAGGGGTTCGCTTTCCTGGCCTGATCTCCTATGAAATGCCTCCTGGGGGAGGCACTACTGATTATGCTGTGGATATCTTTTATGCAGCAGTCCAGAACAAAACATTTCATTGTTTTTTGAAGCCTGATACCCACCTTGACATGATGTATATGCCGGATGCCGTCCAGGCCGCTATACAAATAATGGAAGCCGATGCCGCAAAGCTGAAATATCGTAATGCCTATAATATTACAGCCATGAGCTTTACACCTGATATGCTGTACCAGGAAATCAAAAAACATCTTCCCGAGTTTACAATGGCTTATACAGTTGGTGACATTCGACAAAGCATTGCGGATTCATGGCCAAACAGTTTGGATGACAGTTCGGCCCGAACGGACTGGGATTGGCAGCCAAAATTTGATATTGAAAGCATGACCACAGATATGCTCGAAAAGCTAGCATGTAAGCTACAGGAAAAATAAAATTATTATACTCATTTTCATACACTTAGAGATACAAACGAGGAGACCGACATGGCCCTTGGCAAACTTGGAAAGATACTAAATAAACAACTTATATTATTAGAAAAGCAAGGCGTCCGAAAAGGTACAGAGCATTGTATTACGACAGTTATTCCTCCTGGTGACGGATACGGCCCTCGCTACTATATCGAAGGGTATGGAGACAAAAGATTTATCCGTATGAATTCAAATTCTTATCTTGGCCTTTCCTTCCACCCAAAAGTTATAGCTGGCGAAGAAAAAGCCGCCCGCATGTTTGGAACAGGTCCTGCCGCAGTTCGTTTTATCAGTGGTACCTTTAAGGCCCATGTTAAGCTCGAAGAGAGACTTGCCAAGTTTCACAACAGGGAAGCTGGTATGATATTTAGCTCTGCATATGCTGCTGTTTTAGGAGTGCTACCATCCCTGATTTCAGAAAAAACTATTGTCCTGAGTGACGCTCTCAATCATAACTGCATCATCAATGCACTGCGCCTTGCAAAACCACTCAAAAAAGCTATATATCAGCATCTTGATCTCCGTCAACTTGAAAACAGGATTAAAGAATCCATAGACATTGGTGATCGCCTTATCGTTGTCACAGATGGAATTTTCAGCATGCGAGGTGATTTTGCCCCTCTTGATAAAATAGCAAAGATCTGCAGCCAGTATGAAGAATATTTTCAGGAAGGAATCATTACTGTTGCAGATGACTCCCATGGAGTTGGAGCTTTTGGTAAGAATGGTAAAGGAGTGGAAGAGTATACGGGCTGCCAGGCTGATATTCTGATCGCCACTCTTGGCAAAGCCTTTGGGGTTAACGGAGGATATGTGGTCACAGATAAAGCTGTAATTGATTATCTGCGGGAAAGTGCCCCTCTTTATATCTATTCCAATCCGATTACACCCGGTGAAGCAGAAGCTGCTCTTCAGGCAATTGATATCGTTGATAGTGCTGAAGGGCTCTATTTGTTACAAAATTTGAAACAGCTGACAGAGTATTTTGAAGCTGGTTTACAAGGGCTTGGCCTTGAAATTATCCAAAGCCAACATCCCATAGTTCCAGTTCTGATACGAGATACTGCCAGAACAGCAGAACTAGTAAACCATCTATTTAAAAATGGTGTCCTGGCCACTGGCTTAAAATATCCTGTAGTGCCCCAAAACGAAGAAGAAATACGATTTCAGGTTTCCGCAGATCATACAAAAATGGATATCAACGCTGTATTAAACGTTTTGGCGAAAGGTATTACACGTTAACAGAAATATTGTCTGGACTGGACAAAGTAGGAACCTAACAAGAGAAAACGAAGGTTCTACTTGTTAGACGCATATTGACAGTATTTCATGTCTTCAACAAGAATATGATCTTGTAACCACCCTTGAAGCACTCTCATGAGTTCGGTATTGAGAATAAGTCGTCCCTCGCTTATATCGTCTCGGTACTGTTTAATTTTCCCTGATAATTCACGATGTTTTTCTATATGTTCCTCAATATCAGGATAATTAATTTTACCCAGATACTCTTCCTCACTGGCAAAGTGCATGAGAGCATATTTTTGCATCATACGAAGAGATTTAATGGTAGCCTGATCAATATTTGAAAAGTCTCCATCAATCAAACGTTCGTGCAGTTCATTGAGGATATTCTAAAGGAAAAAGTATTAGAATACAAAAAGCGGCTTTTTGTTAAGGGTGCCGCAGATATCAAGCGAAAGCTGGCATTAAAA
>CAMYOP010000085.1 GCA_947260045.1 uncultured Desulfobulbaceae bacterium | reverse complement strand
AGATCTTTTGCAGCCTGTTTGCGCACCTCCTGCTTGGCATGATAAAGCTCGCTTAATACTTCCTCTTCTGTTCTGCCATCAGCTCCAAAACGGATGGTGCTGATCAGCTTTTCAAAAAGTATCAACCAGGCAGAACGACCTACAGGTTTTAATTCCTGGAGGAGTTCTTCTTCAACCAGCGAAAGCTGGTGAGGAGCAAACTTTCGCAGTGAGGCGAGATAGTGACGGTACGAGGCGAGATTAGGGTCAGCAAGAAGACTCTCTGCATTCTTTTTATCCAGCCGGTTCCACTCCAGCTTAAAAAATACTGTTTTTTTATCTACCTCTGCAGTTAATTCCTTCACTTTTTGTAAGAGTGCTGACGCTTGGGCATCACCTGTCTGGGTGGTAAAATTCAAAAAAGCATAGGTTGCCAGTTTACCCGTGATTATATCAAGAGCTTCAAGTTCAGAAACAAGTTCAAAGAATCCAGCGCCATCAAGAGTAGTGATTTTATCCTGATATAATTCTGCCAGAGTCTCACTTTTCTGCCTGCAGAGCTGAAAATCCTTTTCCAGCTTGGGATCATCTGCCCCTTTGTATAGATCTGTCAAATTCCAGAGCACATCCTGGGCAAGTGATTTATTTTCTGGAGTATTTACATCAACCATATTTTTATCTTTATCCTATTAGCTGAGGCCAGCGATAAATGAGCCAACCGCTTGTGCACCTTCATTATCAACAAGACGAATGGTGGCAGTCCCGATTATTGCCATGTCCACTTTCCCTTTGAGGAGTGAAACATCTTCACGGCTGGAAATCCCAAAACCAACAGCAAGGGGAAGATCAGTTGCCTGGCGGCAACGATCGAGGTAAACATCTAAATTCTCATCCATATCTGTCTGCGTTCCAGTAACACCGCGACGGGCAACACAATAGATAAACCCATCTCCATATGCGCTCACTTCCTTCATCCGCTCATCAGTGGAGGTGGGTGTGAAAAACATGATGGCTGCAAGGTTATTGTCGCGGCTTGCCTGGAGAAATTTTTCCCCCTCCTCGGGTGGTAAGTCAGGAACAATTGTACCCTTCAGCCCTATCTCTGCACAACGTTTGAGAAAAGCCTCGTCTCCATATTTAAAAATGATGTTGTAATAGGTCATAAAGAAGAAATTGACCGCTGGGAACTCTCGAGCCATCTCAGCTGCAAACTGAAAGCATTCTTCAACTTTAATACCTGAAAGCAGGGCTTTTTGATTGGCTTTTAAAATAACAGGCCCGTCTGCCATGGGTTCTGAAAACGGTATTTGCAACTCAATACAATCCACTCCGTTTTCCGCCATCTGCCGGATCACTTCCCGATTGGTATCAAGTGATGGATACCCAAGCACCAAATGGGTCATAAGCAATATAGGCTTTTGCTGAAGCCTCGCCTTTAAATCGTTTACTACGGTATTCATGAGAACTATCCTGAATTGTTGAATATGTAATTATTAATGGCGTCGCGAAAAGTTCGATCTACGGCGTCGTGGTAACATTTCGCGCACTCGACATACCTGATGTATGCCATCGCACACGAAACAACACCACTCCTGGGATATCGAAATTTTAGCTTAGCCATTTCCATACTTTTCGAAATCTATGCTTTTCTGCGAGAACATCAATTTTAGCCTAGATCAGCTTTGCCAGACTCGCGAAAAGTCTGCCACAAACTAAAAAGATGGCTAAGCTAAAATTTTGATGGACAAGAAGTAGTGATTTTTCTAGCACGAAGGCATACATACGGTATGTCGAGTGCTAGAAAAATCTACAACGCAGTAGATCGGCCTTTTAGCGACGCCATCAGCTTTGATACATCCTGGCACGCTTGACAATAAACTCCTTCCAGGAAGGATCATCATAGCTATGGGCGATTGTAAAAATATCTTTATCGCCACGACCAGACATGTTGATGATGATTGCCTCATCCGGAGACATTTGGCCGGCTTCTTTAAAAGCCTGGACAAAACCATGGGTAGACTCAAGGGCTGGAATGATACCTTCTTTCTGCATGGTCAAAGTCAGGGCTTCCAGGACTTCAGCATCTGTTACTGCTTCAAAGCGAACCCGGCCACTTTCGCCAAGCTCAGCTAAAATAGGAGAAATACCAACATAGTCAAGTCCAGCAGCGATGGAATGGGTGTCAAGCATCTGGCCATCATCATCCTGGAGAAACATGGTCTTATAACCCTGAGCAACTCCGGGGGAAGCACGGTTGCCTTTCATACGGGCAGCATGTTGATCAGTCTCGATTCCTTTGCCACCAGCTTCAACTCCAACCAGCTCTACCTCATCATCGAGAAATCCCTGAAAAACTCCAATGGCGTTTGAACCACCGCCTACACAAGCATACACTCTTGATGGTAATTTCCCGAACTGCTTCAATATCTGCTCGTGTGCTTCCGTGCCAATTATAGATTGAAACCAGGCCACCATTTCTGGAAATGGATGGGGACCACACACTGTACCAAACACATAATGGGTATCATCCATCCTGGTAACCCAATCACGAAAGGCCTCATTAATTGCATCTTTCAGGGTGCGGGAACCATCGGTTACCGGCACCACGGTAGCACCAAGCTTTTCCATCCAGAAGACATTGGGTCGCTGGCGTTCAACATCCTCTTCACCCATATAAATAGTACAATCAAAGCCGAAACGGGCAGCCATGGTAGCAGTTGCAACTCCATGCTGGCCAGCACCTGTTTCTGCGATAACCCTTTTTTTGCCCATGCGCTTAACGAGCAGCCCCTGCCCCATAACGTTATTGGCTTTATGGGCTCCTGTGTGATTTAAATCTTCCCGTTTGATAAATATTTGGGCGCCGCCAAAATGGTCACTCAGATTCTTGGCATAGGTAAGCGGTGTCGGCCTGCAAGAATAATTCATCATCAAATCTAAATATTCCTGCCAGAAAGCTTTATCGGCCCGAATTTCTTTGTATGCTTTATTTAACTGAACAAACGTTTCATGAAGGACCTCTGGGATAAAAGCTCCACCCCAGTTTCCGAAATACCCTGTACTCATAATATAACTAACTCCCTCTCAATACCTCTACAGGTATTGTCTTTAGCTGTTGTCGACAGCATATGGCAAAATCTTCTGGAAAATGTCCGCAAATAAACCGCAATTGAGCTTCACTAAAAGCACCCATGGACCATGGGAGCTTTGGCAGAAAGGAATATAATAACCGTTGTCCGTTCGTATTGCCAATCCTTTTGGAAAACTCTATGGATGTCACCATTTTAGCCCCTAATTCTGCTAGAATTCTTTGAGCGACAAGAATCCCCCGGTCAAGAGACTTTCGAACCTCGCTGTCAGCCTCAACGATATTGCCAATTGCACCATCTGACGTATCGGCTGTGACCATGAGCTGCAATTCCCACTGGGACATCTGGGCTTTTGGCACAAATAAGATAACATTTGCATCTTCCCAGACAATCAGGTCACCTTTTTGTTCTGCATTATCAATTCGAACGTTATTTCTCAGTGACAGAAGGTAATCTGAAAAAAAGTCTCTGCCATATTCCTGCTGATAAGCCTCCACTGCATCTGCTACCAGATCACCACTTGAGTAAGCCGCCATGAACTCATCCTCACCTATGCCATGCAAGGTCTCCACCTGCTGGGGAACCATGGCATACTGTTGATGAATCATCTGGTGGGATGCGTGTAAACGATATCCTGAAGCAGAAATATCATAACCAAAATTCCAGCCCCAGAGGGTTCCCTCCTGCTCTTTTAACTGCGACTGGTTCGCCAGAACAGTAAGACGCAGCTTCTCCAGTTCGTCATCACTTATCTGATTTCGTTCTCCAGGAACTCCAATCCCAAGTTTTTGCGCAAGTGTCACATAAACCCGCTGGTAATAGAGAAAACGTAAACCTTCCATGTCCTTACTCGACAAATCAGACGTCTTGTAGCGTATGGCGTCGTTTGCCATATTGGTGGCATAATGACCCCATGGGATGTAGCTGTTTCTTCGTAGATATTCAAAAACATGACTGTCACCCTCCCTGAATTCACCGACAATTTCACTGTTCCCCTGTACACCAGGCCGCAACACCATCACTTCTTTATACACATCAGGAAGATAATAATTATTTGCTATGGTTTCAAATAACTCAAAATCATCAATATCAGCCAGCACCCTGCCAGCTGGATCTTTTATATATCGCAAACCAAGTGGCTTTCCAGATTCATCAAAAATCATCCTGGAGCAAAAAAGAGCAAGACATACCAATTCTTCAGCATCCGTTGAAGTGGCTGCAAGCCCGTACAGTACAGGTTGAGGGAGACTCGTTAAGATCTCTGTTATTTGTTCCCTGGGGACATGCTTTGCCAAGGTAGTAGAGAGTGAGCATTCCGACTTTCGACCAAGCTTAATGGAGTCTGGGTTTTCCGCTCGATTTTTGGCCCATCCACTATCTATAAAAGTCGTTCCTCGAAAAGAAAAAACATTTGGAATTTCATAGATCCATTTTGCACCATCTTCCTGCAAATTTCCCTCAGGAAAATTCTGGCTATTTGTCACAGGCTTACCATCACCAGACTTGCCAAGCTCTGCAATAGAGTCGTTATTTCGAAAATTAAGAATGTTGTACGATGGTTTATGAACACCAACTACAAATTTACCTTCTGGCCTGATACAGGTTCGCACCATTATCTTGTCTCAAAATAGTTAGTTGTGGACATCGAAACATTGACATGCGAGCATAACTTCGTATACCCTGAAAGAGTAGCAAATTGCTTGCACCGCATTAATTTATTGGAGCCATAATAGACGAATTCAGGCAATAATTCATTACCATTTACACAGGAAGCGCCTTTACAATGAGCCCGACAGCAACACTTCTTTAGCCACCCACCTTCAAGCCAGAAGGCTTTAATTGGATATATTTTATGGGATTTCCCAAAGTCGTTTTTTGCATCATTGAAACAAGACACTGTCCGCTCTTTCGTTATGGAGATAACTTTGGGGTTACCGGCATTGCCATAGACATGCAAAACAGTGATGATAATTCTCATGTCATCACAACAGTCATACACGCCCCGGCTAACCGTGAGAGCTGCAAAATATTAAGCGCTGATCTCACCAAAATTATCATTGAATATGAACGGGCGGATAAGATTCCTGACTGTTTGATAAGTTGCAGTGGCTGCACAGGCTCTATCCGGTTGGAACATTCCCGTGACATGTACGTCAAAGAAGATGAGCCTGATGATGGCAGCAACCAACTGGCCTCCATCATGCACCTATTATCCAATTTTTCTTTTTTCAAAAATATAGACAAAAACAAT
Organism: uncultured Desulfobulbaceae bacterium; assembly: GCA_947260045.1. GTDB lineage: Bacteria > Desulfobacterota > Desulfobulbia > Desulfobulbales > Desulfobulbaceae > CAMYOP01. Next base: position 4,226 of record CAMYOP010000085.1, on the reverse strand, counting down.
CTGCAGGATGTTGTTCAGTTTTTCAAGCTAATCAAGTATGACAAAAGTTCTATTATTATCCGCAAAGGTGATCCTGGTGGAAACTTCTATATTATCGTTTCCGGCAAGGTAGAGGTTATCAACGATACCGGTATTGCGATATCGTCTCTTGGTCGAGGAGAAGTCTTTGGCGAGATGAGTCTTATATGTGATGAGGACGTGGGGGCCACTGTCCAGGCGACTGAAGCAACTCAAATCCTCTATATTGACCATAAGCATTTCAAAAAAATCCTGGAAAAATATCCTTCTCTGCAACTTTACTTCACTCGCTTAATGGCCAAAAGGCTGACTGACTCAAATAAAATTCGCTCCGATGATTATGCTTCGGGTATGATTGGCAAACTTGAGGAAATACCGCCAGAGGCCCTGTTTCAGACCTTAAATGTCAACAATAAAACAGGCATTCTCACCATCACGCAATTACCAAAAGGCAATGCTCGCTTTTCCATACGCCATGGCGCGTTGATTAAGGCAAAATATGGTGACAAGTCGGGTGAACCAGCCTTTTATGAAGTTCTGAGAGAAAACGAAGGCCGCTTCAAATTTACACCCGGCCTGCCGCCTGAAGATTTTGAAGTCCCTGAAATTGGTTATTTCATGAAACTCTTAATGGAAGGGCTCAGAAGGGTCGACGAGCACAACACCAAAGCAAACTAATAAAAAAGGAGCATGACAAAATGCTCCTTTTTTATTTCTTATCTATTCTATCTCTGGGCAACATCTGTTGGCATCGTAACGTAACAAAAGCCGCTTATTTCTCGCAGCACGATAGTTTCCATTGAGGCTCAATTATTTTTCATCTTCAACAGCAAAGCCAGCTTCCTCCAAATTGTTAACAATAGTCTTTTCTCGAGTGGAGCGGTTATCATAGACAACTGTGACTTCATGCAACATTTCATTGGTACTCACAAGACGCACACCTTCAATATCTTTCACTACACGTTTCATAAATTGGACGAAGCCATGCAAGTAACCTTAGGGACGAGCAGGGTTGAGACTTGTTCCTTGGCATAGAGAGCAGTATGAGTAAATAGTAATAATATGCCCAGCCCCAGGACATAGACAATTCGTTTTTTCATAAACCTTCCCACATATTTATATTTCAAAATTGTATTATAGGTAAATTTAATCCTAAGATGGATAATAAAGAGCTTTTTTATAGGAAACTACCAAGGAGAGTCAAGAAAAATTATTCTTGTTCACTAAGTGTTTCAAAAAACACTGTAAAGATCCTGGCCCAAAGGACCAGACTTTGTATACCCCTTGAAGTGGTCAGTTTGTTTTACTTACCCATTGACATTTGTCGAGCACCGCAAAAGATGGAAAAAAAGAATTTTGAACTGTTTGAGCAACGCGAGTTTTCAAAATTCCTCCATCTTTGAGGAGCACAGAGAAGTCCGAAGGACCAGATGGCACGGGCGTCGTTTTTTCGCCATGTGGTGAAGCCACACCGCTGGTTCGTTTTTTTGGACGTTCAAAAAAATGAACAGGTTACTCATTAATATCCGGCATAGCCCAATAACTATGACCTGGACCGAAGGACCCGGTTTTCTACAAGTGAATAAAATCAACCGTTTTGTAATCCGACAAACTCAACAAAATCCTCAGTGCTTTAAATTTTTCAAAATTGCCAGCCAGTCACGTTGTTCAAAACGGTGTAAACCAGCATTTCGAGCTAAATGCATGGCCTCTTCAAACTCGGAAGGCTTTAACTCTTTATTAATGGGAACATAATTACTTGCCTTAAAACATGGATGATATTGATCCATCATATTTACATAGGTGTCTTTAGATACTCTCCCGGCAATAAATTTGACAATTTCATCTGTGTCTTCCAGGTGATCAGGCATGACAAGATGTCTTACCAGAAGTCCTGCAATCGCTTTTCCTTCCTCATCAAGGACAAGGTCTCCCACCTGCTGATACATTTCACCAAGGACTTCCTGCATCACTTCAGGATAATTTTCTGCAGCGGTATATTGCCTGGCGAGTGTATTTGACCAGAATTTACAATCCGGCATGTAAATATCGACAACTCCATCCAGCAATTTTAGAGAGTTTATTGAATCATAAGCACTGGAATTATAAATAAGGGGAATATGAAGCCCCAGCTCGATGGCAAGTGGTAAGGCTTCCAGTATTTGCGGAACCACATGGGACGGTGTGACAAAATTTATATTATGACATCCCTGTTCCTGCAGGTTCAGCATCACCTGAGCCAGTTGCGACTTGTCAGCGGCTTCAAGTGCCTTATCGCCATCTTTATCAATATGACTGATCTCATAATTTTGACAAAAAACACAGCGCAGGTTACAGCCTTCAAAAAAAATAGTACCAGAACCGTTTTGGCCGACAAGAGGCGACTCTTCACCAAAGTGAGGCCCAAAGCCAGAGACTCTGGCCTTTCGTCCCACCCTGCAGAGTCCTAGTTCACCCTCCATACGATTGACGCCGCAATGATGAGGACATACTGTACAGGTATTTAAAAGCTGCAAAGCCTTCTCTACACGTTTGCTAAGCTTTCCTTTCTCATGCAGTCCAAGGTATTTCGCCTTTTTTCTATTATTTATCATTGAGTTCTTGTCCTGACTTGAATAAAGTCTTTGTATGCTTGTATACTAGCATGTAACAGCGAGGGGGAAAAGTAGCCGCCACCCTCTGTACGTTTAATAAGCATTGGAAATTACGATACAATTTCCCAAACACTGTGTTTTAGGAAATAATTATGTCCTGGTTCAGCAGAACCTTAAGCTCCTCTCTTGGCAAGAAATACCTCATGGCCGTCACCGGCCTTTTTCTTGGTCTTTTCCTGCTTGTTCATTCTGCAGGTAACTCCACTATTTTTTTTGGCAGAAAACTTTTTCTTTCATATGCCGAACACCTGCACTCTCTTGGTTTTCTCATACCAATTGCTGAACTCTGCATGTTAGCAACATTTCTTGTCCATGTGAGCACAGGTATTATCCTCTATTTTCAAAATCTAAAAGCCAGGGACTCTCGTTACTGTGTCCAAAATAATGCTGGTGGTCGAACCTTAGGTTCACGCTCAATGATTTACACTGGGGTTATTGTCCTCTGCTTTGTAGTCCTGCACCTGATGAATTTTCATTTTACTGGTGACAAGAGACCCATTGCAGATATTGTTGGGGATACTTTAAGTTCCCCACTGTATTTTGCCCTGTATGGAATTGGTATTGCAGCGCTGGCAATTCATCTGAGCCATGGTTTCTGGTCACTTTTTCAAAGCTTTGGCCTCAACCATCCAAAATACGATTGTTTTATCAAAAAATCTGCATGGGGAGCTTGTGGTGTTATCTCCGCCATTTTTGGAGCGATCCTTGTACTTCTTGTCATTAACAGCACTTATTTACACTGACATTATGCATGTAGAAAATCTTGACCACCATGTTCTTACAGTGACTGATATCAAAAAAAGCATTCATTTTTGCGAAGGCCCTACTCAACGATCCGGAGCAACTGGACCAATCATGGCTGTTTATTTTCGTGATCCAGATGCAAGCCTGATTGAAATAACCACTTCCTTATCTTCTGAAGAGTACACAATACATTATGCAGCTTGAAGCAAAAATTCCCGAAGGCCCGCTTTCAGACAAATGGAGCAATCGCTGTTTCAACAACAAACTGGTTAATCCAGCGAATCGTCGCAAATACAGCGTTATTGTAGTGGGTACAGGTCTGGCTGGAGCATCTTGTGCTGCTACCTTGGGAGAACTGGGATACAATGTTAAAGCCATCACAATTCACGACAGCCCCCGCCGCGCCCATTCAATTGCTGCCCAGGGTGGAATCAATGCAGCCAAAAATTACCAGAACGATGGCGACTCTGTTTTTCGTTTGTTCTATGACACCATAAAAGGTGGCGATTTTCGTGCAAGAGAGGCAAATGTTTACAGGCTTGCCCAGATCAGCAACAAAATAATTGATCAATGTGTTGCCCAGGGAATTCCCTTTGCTCGGGAATATGGCGGCACGCTTGCAAACAGGTCGTTTGGCGGTGCGCAGGTTTCAAGGACTTTTTACGCAAGAGGCCAAACCGGTCAACAGCTGCTGCTTGGAGCATATAGCGCACTTATGCGTCAGGTAAACCTGGGTACGGTGGAAATTTTTTCCCGCCGTGAGATGATGGATCTGGTTCTTGCAGATGGTAAAGCAACTGGTATCATAAC
>CAMYOP010000084.1 GCA_947260045.1 uncultured Desulfobulbaceae bacterium | reverse complement strand
TAATATTAGCATTATTCAGAGAGCTAGAGCACCTATCAAACCCATGAAACCAAATAGAAAAATGAATATTTTGGTTTCTATTATTCTCGGTGCGGTTACAACTATAGCATTTGCCCTGTTCGTCGAATATGTAGTGTTGCAAAGTATGACAACACCTTCTGATGTGGAAAAACGTTTGGGGCTTAATGTATTGGCAACCATTTCTAAGAAGAAAAAAATATGAAATATTTTATTGCTGGAGCCAGCATATTTTTTACAAAGAAAGATTTATTAAGCACTTTATTGTTTAGCTCTCTTATCCCTTTTCTTTTTCTTATGAGTGCCTGTGGTGTTGCCCAGGTAACTCCTCCTTTAATTATTGATGAGCCAAAGGCTATGCTGCCGTTGCCGCCTGCTGAATATAGAATGCAGGTTGGAGATGAGCTTCACGTTAAATTTTATTACAATAATGAATTGAACGAGCAAGTTACAGTGAGACCAGACGGCAGGATATCTTTACAACTCGTGGGCCAGTTGATGGCCGCTGGCTTTACGCCATCAGAACTGACCGCTGCCTTAAAACAAAGATACTCAACTGAGCTTGCCAATCCTGAAGTAACAATTATTGTTCGAAAATTTGAAGCTCAAAAGATATTTGTAGATGGAGAGGTTCAGAAGCCTGGAATTATTCCAATTAACGGTACCATGACGGTGATGCAATCCATCGCCAGTGCAGGCGGGATGAAGCAAACAGGACGTATGCAGGATATTCTTCTCATACGAAAGGCTGGTAATAAACCGATAGTTTTACCAGTTAATCTGAGAAAAGCGCTTAATGGTGAAGCAGGACATGATATATTTCTTCAATCATATGACATTGTTTATGTACCGAAGACCCCGATTGCTTCTATTAATCAGTGGGTCCGTGAATATATCCGGAATATACTTCCTGTCAATGTCACCTTTAACTATGACATAGCAAATTTTTAATGTACACAGGCAGTTTACTTTGCTTCTTGTTTAAGAAGGAATAAATCAAATCATCAAGTAGGGAGTTTACAACTGTTGTGACTGTCCCAAGAAATTCCGCATTACGCTCAATTAAATTAAACATGGAAGATGAGATGCTTGATCTCTATCAAGCCATCGATAATAAAATTCCTCAAACACCCAAGAAAATTATTCAATTCATGGGTACAAATGAAGAAGAGGGAACTTCCACCATCGTGCAGCAGTTTGCAATGATCTCAGTCTTAAAGTTCAATAAGACTGTATTGTTGTTAGATGCTGGCGTGAGCTCACGCGGACAACATGAAATTTTTAATGTTGACGTTCAGCACACCGTTGAAGATACCATGGTTGGTGGCGGCTCTATCTATAAGGCATTTTACCAGATATCCAGCTCAACTCTGTTTTTAAGTAAAATTTTTAAAGGGGGGAAACCTAATCCTCACTTTCTTACCCGTACTGGTATTGATGGATTTTTGGGGAAACTAAAAAATAAGTTTGATCTGCTCCTGATTGACTCCCCACCTGCTTCTACTTTTTCTTTTAACCTTGCCACATCATCTGTCGTAAATGGTGTAGCCATGGTTGTAGAGGCTGAAAAAACAAGGTGGCCTGTAGTGGACAGTGCCAGGAAAAAAATTGTCCAAAACGGTGGAAATGTTTTAGGGGTTGTTCTCAATAAAAGACGGTATCACATTCCAGAGTTCATCTATAAACGTCTTTAATTATATCCTGATGTTTTTATAGTGGTTTTTTGGCGTAAAGAGGTTTTCTTTGTCTCTCTATCAAATAGGGCTGCAAAGGGGTTTTATTTGACATCTTTACCAAGGAAATTAATCTATTAATAAGCCTATATTTTTATTAACCATCAAAACTGACTATGGTTTAGGTTTAGATTGCAGTGTTTTTGAACCCTATCAGTTGTAAATTATAATGTTTTTTACAGACGCACCCATTCGACGTCGGTTTTTAGTAAAGATTCTTCAATTTATGGATCTTGGCGTATTGGTGTTGTCATTTTCCCTGGCCACTATTGCCGTTCATTATCACATCGTGCAAGTACAGTTTAAAGAATTCTTAACTGTTCGCCTGAGCCTTACTAACGTACTTATATTTCTATCTTTTTTTGTAGCGTGGCATCTCTGCTTCTTAGCATTTGGCCTGTATCATTCCAAACGTCTGGCACCTCGATGGAGTCAGGTTATAGATACGATCAAAGCAACCTCAGCGGGTACTGTGATTATATTTATTATTGGTTTTATTTTCAAAGTTGAGCTGATTTCTCCTGTTTACAACCGACTTTCAATCTATCCTTACAAAATTATACTTATTTCCCCGATTTTTCTCATTGTATTCTGGCTTGTCAGCTCAAGTATTACCCTGCTTGGTCGCCTCACTCTTCAATTTATCCTCTATCAATTTCGCATCCGTGGCCGAAATTTGCGCTGTATGTTGATAGTCGGGACAAACCAGACTGCAGTTGAATTTGGTCAAAAAATTTTGAGAAGAGTTGGACTTGGTTATGAGCTTGCAGGTTTTGTTGACAGTGAATGGATTTATAATGGTAATTATAACTTTAAAGTCAAATACCCTCTTATTCCTTTTAAGCAATTCACCTCATTTCTCAGGGAAAATATAATTGACGAAGTTATTATTTGTCTGCCAGTAAAATCTTTTTACGATGAATACTCTCGGATTATTGATATATGCGAAGAGCAAGGTGTTATTGTCCGCTTTCTCTCCGATGTGTTTGGTACGAAAAAGGCCAAAATACGGGCTGAACAGTTTGAAGATAATTCTGTTATCACTATTTACACTGGTGCCATGGAGGGGTTTTTCTTTCAACTGAAAAGGATAGTGGACATTTTTCTATCTTTTGCGTTGATCATAGTACTGTCTCCTGTTTTTATCATAATTGCACTGATGGTAAAAGTTTCTTCCTCAGGCCCAGTTTTTTTTTCCCAGGAAAGAATTGGTCTTGCCAAGAGAAGGTTCCGACTTATTAAATTCAGGACTATGATTCCTGATGCTGAAAAACTGATGCATGGCCTTGAAAAATTTAATGAAGTTTCTGGTCCTGTCTTTAAAATGAAAAACGATCCACGAATTACATCAATTGGCAGGTTTTTGCGAAAAACAAGCTTGGATGAACTACCCCAGCTTTTTAATGTGTTTTTAGGAGATATGTCCATTGTCGGTCCCAGGCCACTGCCAGTGAGGGATTATGAAGGTTTTGATGCGGACTGGCACCGACGACGATTCACTGTGCGTCCTGGCATAACTTGTACCTGGCAGGTCGAGGGCAGAAATGATATTTCTTTTGACAAGTGGATGGAACTCGATTTGGAATATATCGATAACTGGTCCCCATGGCTTGATTTTAAAATTTTGATTAAAACTATACCAACTGTGCTCAAGGGGTCTGGTCATTGAGTATGTTTTTTCTTTAGCTCTCTTACCGTTATGTCGTCAGCGCAGTGTATCCCACTTATACAATCTCTCCTTTACCTCATGCATTTTTTATATCTATTTAGCCTCAAATATTTGACATGTTCAACTGTTTTTTGGCCAAGAAAAATGGCCAAACTCTTGCGCTGCAATTTAATTGGATGTATACCAATAAAAGCGTGTTAAAATAGAAATATCAGGTGAAAAAGCTACGCAAGCCGACGCTGTTGGTTCAATAATTAAAAAAGAGTTTGTGTTTTTTCCAGTATGTGTGATTTGAAAGAAGTGTATGAATAAACTCCAAACAAGAAAAAGACCTTATAAAAGAATTTCTTTTACCATTCCTCTCTGCCATATCAATCTGATTGTATACATCTATTGTGTGGCTTCATGACTATCCTGAAGAATTTGCCATGAAAATAATGATCTGTTATCCCGCATTGCAGGGAAAAGGTAGTCCAATGCTTACTCAGAACCGTCAGTTTCAGTGGATGAGTATTGGCTCCTATATATATCCCTTAGTACCCGCATCGGCAGCAACACTCCTTCAACAGCATGGTCATGATGTACTTTGGTATGACGGTATAGCCCAGCAGTTACCATATGAAGACTTTTTAAAGACTGTTGAGTCTGAAAAACCAGACCTGGCAATTTTTGAAACTAAAACTCCTGTGGTTAAACTGCATTGGACAATAGTAGATGATGTGAAGCAGGTCAGTCCTGAAACAAAGACTGTACTTATGGGCGATCATGTGACCGCATTGCCTGTTGAAACAATGCAGAATTCTTCTGTGGATTTCGTCTTGACGGGTGGTGACTATGATTTTTCTCTAAAAGGTCTCGTTGACGCGATATCTGGAAAAGGAGATATGCCCGGCGGAATTTATTTTCGAGATGGAGCCAGTGTGAAAAACACTGGCTTATTTAGTCTTACTCATGACTTAAACTCTCTTCCTTTTATCGACAGAGACCTCACAAAGGCTCATCTCTATTTTGAAAAATGGAAAAAAAGGGATCCCTTCCGTTACACCATGGCTGGCCGTGATTGTCAGTGGGGGAAATGTACATTCTGCTCATGGACAACGACATATACAAATTTCCGGACCCGTACAGTCGATAGTTTGCTCGATGAGCTTGAAATGCTGGTTGAAAGATATGGCGTCCAGGAGATTTTTGATGATACTGGGAATTTCCCAGCTGGTAATTGGTTACGAAAATTTTGCCAAGGTATGATTGAAAGGGGGCTGAATAAGAAAATTCTTTTTTCAGGCAATATGCGTTTTGACCTCTTGATAAAAGACCCAAGTATTATTCCACTGATGAAAGAGGCTGGGTTCAGAAAAGTGAAATCAGGGCTTGAATCTGCAAATCAAGCAACTCTTGATAGAATCAAGAAAAATATTAAAGTTGAAGACATAATAGAAGGATGCCGTCTGGCAACGGAAGCGGGTCTTGACATTCAACTCACTGTTATGGTCGGGTACCCATGGGAAACCCGTGATGATGCTGTACGGACTTTAAATCTTGCCCGAGAGCTTATGGCGAAAGGGCATGCGGAAATGTTGCAGAGCACTGTAACAATTCCCTATCCTGGAACACCTCTGTATCAGGAAGCCCGTGATAATGGCTGGATACGTTTTGAAGACCCTGAGGCCTGGGAGCGCTATGACATGACCGAGCCAGTTATGATTACACCAGGTATTGAACCAGAAGAAATTATGAAGATGTGCAGCGATATCTATAAATCATTTATAACACCACGATTTATTTGGAGTAAACTCTCCAAAATCAGGACTCTTGAGGATCTCAGCTACGTACTGCGTGGCGGAAGAGCTGTGCTTGGCCATATTTTAGATTTTGCCAAGATCAGGTCCTAGAACCTTTCACCGTACACCTGGATTAAAGTAGATGGTTTCCCCATGACAGATTCAAATCTTGAAATAGCTGAGGTTCATTCTAAGGCAGCTGGCGGGCAACGATCTGTTATTTCTTTTCTTGGAATAAGTATAGATGTCCTGGATACCGATGGACTGCTTGAACGCATAATAACTTTTGCCTATGAGGATACAACTCGTCTGGTCATGTATGTCAATACCGACTGCATGCTCATAAGTCTTGATAATGATAGCTATAAACAGGTGCTTAATACGGCTGATCTCGTCTATGCTGACGGTGTAGGTGTTGTCTTGGGTGCAAAAATATGGGGGAAAACACTTCCAGGAAGATCTACAGGTGCTGATTTCATGCCTGGTTTTTGTGAAATTTTTTCTAAATACGGTCTTCGCCTTTTTTTTCTTGGCGCTCAACAAGAGGTCGTAGAGGAAGCTGCCAGTCAACTCAGAGGGAAAGTCCCTGATTTGAAAATTGTCGGTACCCATCATGGGTATTTTAAAGAGGAGGAAACTTCTCAGATCATCAGGCTGATAAATGAGGCGAAACCCCATGTTTTAATTGTTGGCATGGGGGCACCTTGCCAGGAACTCTGGATATCTAAAAATAGAGAATTATTAAAAGTACCTGTTTTGTGGGGAGTAGGCGGTCTCTTTGATTTTTTATCTGGTCGAACAAAAAGAGGGCCACAGTGGTTGCTGGATAATGGATTTGAATGGTTGTGTAGATTATTTGTTGAGCCAAAGAGACTATGGAAGCGTTATTTGATTGGGAATGTAAAATTTATTGCTTATCTGCTATGGTTTCGGTTTACTAAGAGGGAGTTTGATTAATACTTGATATGTTTTAGCTAAGTATCTCTTTAAGGGACTAGTTCATATGAACAGTGCAATTCAACATGATCGATTTAGCAAGTTAAATCTGCTCCTTTATTTATTTATCATTATAATTTTCTGGCTAACCACCCCTTTTCAGTTTGATCAGCCTATTAAGGTCCGTGATGGAACAGTAATGGGCAATCTATCAGTGGTTGAAAAATTACAGGGTGGAAAAACATCCAGACAGATAGCTCTTGTCTGCCTGGGAGTATTTGCAGTTGCTTCACTGGTCAGGCCTAACAGAAACAGATTGCGTATTAATGGAGCATTGGGATGGTTTGTAACGCTCTATGCTCTTTGGATCCTGTACTCCATTGTATGGGCTCCAGACAAAGTTTTTACAGCAAAAAGAATCATCACCTTTGTTATTATGTTGATCTCTTGCGTTGCTATTGCAGAGCGCTCTCGCCTGTTGGAACTCTATTGTTTAGTCTTTTTTTTAACCTTTGTGGCTGTGACACTCGGTTTAGGCAATGAAATACGGCTGGGAACCTTTAATCCACCTGACCCATACTGGCGGCTTTCAGGTATGGTGCATGCAATCCATTTGGGCTGGCTTGCGGGCTTACTGAGTTTGTCGAGCATGGCAATGATGGACCTTGCCTCACCAAAATATAAAAAGATTCTCTGGTGTGTTGTGTTTTATGGTTTGCTTGTCCTTTTCTGGACCAAGAGCAGGATGGCCCTTGCAGCCTGCGTCATTGGCATAATGACTTTTTACTACTTACGAACCAGTCTCCATAATAAAGCCATTACGTTCAGTTATGTCGTAGCTCTTCTCTGCCTGCTGGTGCTGTATTATGGCTCCGATATTTCGAATATGCTCATAAGTGTATTTACCCTCGGACGGGCAGAAGGCACCAAGGAGACGGTAGGGTCGCTTTCCGGCCGGACTTTTCTCTGGTCTGCCTGCCTTGAATTTGCAGCAGACAAGCCATTGGTAGGGTATGGATTTAATTCTTTACTGGGGCCTGCAAACATTGAAGCTATCGCTGATATAGCAGGATGGCCGGCAAATTCAACACATTCAGCCTTTGTTGATTCAATTGTTGGCCTTGGCTACATTGGATTTACTATGCTTGTTTCGATCTTTATCTTAAGCCTTAAAAAAGGATTTCGTCTTGCCAGGATAAATTCAAACTATACTTTTTTCGCATCAGTAATGGCTTGGTGGTTTTTTAATTCTTTTCTAGAGACAGATCTTGTAACCAGAGCAAATATCCCTAGCTTTATTGCCTGGCTAGTTGTTGCAAGAATGGCTTTTGTTGATAATAGAAAAACTATCTAAAAAAATGATTGATTTTGCTAGCTTTTAGTAAAAATGAATTGCATGAAAAGCTATAACTTTAAAACTGTTGCCACTTTTTTTTCAATTTTTTGAACATAAACGCAGGTGAAAAGGAAAATTGATATAAAAAAGACTGTAATAAATAATTCTTTTACAGAATTCAATTCATAACTGAACAGTTTATCAATAGAGTAGTAAACGGATCCATGAAAAAGATAGACAGGGTAAGATATTTTTCCTAGAAAAGACAATGCAGGAAAACTGATATAGTTCTTCATGATAAAAATAGATACTATGAATATCAGCACTATTGGAAAAATAGTCTCAAGTGCTATCGTGTTTATATATTGAAATCTATTATCATATTTAGATGATACGAGTATGATTAATAAAAAAATTGTAAGTGCTGATATGATATAATTTTTATCAGAAGAATTTGCTTGAGACCAATTTTCAATATAATATGGCAATGACATTGATATTATAAAGATAATAATATGCAGGAAAAATATATTCCTATAGTCAAAATGGAGCTTGTCGAGAACATTTACAATTGTATGTGGCACTATACCAATGTTGAAAGAATAACTAAGTAAGGAAAAAATAAAAATTGGCAGTACAACAGCCACTATTCGGTTCTTTGATAAAAGGTAATATATGAGAGGGGAGATGATATAACATTGAAATATTGAGGATACAAACCAATAGTGACCACTATAATCCCGCCCTGGAATCATGAGAATTGTCTGAAAGTTACTTCTTATGGCACTCTCTAATATCATTGCCAGAACAAAAAGTGGCAAAAGGCGTAGTGATCTCCGGTAGTAAAATATGATTAAATTTTTATATGTGAAAATATTATCTTTGAAATTACGCATTAAGGAATAATAAATTCCATATCCACTCATGATAAAAAAGAGAGAGGTAATTATATTTGCAAAACCCCTGTAGTCTCCTGACAAGTTTATATTGGCATAATGATTGATTAATACTGCAAAAATGCCAATTCCACGGAGTGTATTTGTTGAAGAAAATGTCCGTTCTACTCTTATCTTCTTCTTTTCAATCACCTTGTCGCACCCGTTAGAAGGTTAAAATTAATGTTGTTACCTTATTAAGTTATATACCTTTTTTAAATATTTTTTAGAAAAAGTGTGGGAGAGGCTACTTTTTAGATGAGAGTACCTTTATAGGTGGGCTGAAAAGTGCGGGCTCAAATATGAACGAGTGTAAAGGTTTTCAGTGGTTGAATATTTTGGGATGAGTCGGGCGGTAAAAAATCTCTGACACTTTTTTTACCCTTGAAACAAATGAAACTCTCTTTGGAGATTAGATCATAGATCCTATTCACTTTTTCTTAATATTCTTTTATCTTCTATCCGTAGTGTTAGCTTGATCCTGTCAAAGTATTCAAGTAGAGGGATAGAAAACTTTCGCGTTAATCCTGTCATATCCTTAAAACGAGGAGCATCTATGTCTCCTTCCCGTCTGATAAAGCCAACAAGCTCATCTTTTAATTTGTCAATTGTTGCGGCATCAAAATAGAGGATTTCCGAGATCTTTACCAACTTTTCTTCCTGTAAGAGCAGGTCAATAACAGGTCGAATCTGTTTGTCGGTAAATTCTGGAAAGGAAGCAAAAACATCTTTTAAATTAGAAGGTCTAAGGCCAGCATCACGATATAAGGAGAGAATTTTGTCCTGCATCTCTTTTTCATCTACCTGCAGGGTGACTTCATGGGAAGCCAATCTTATATCAGCCTGCTCCTGTACAACTCGCTTCTTTTTGATGAGGTTGTTCAGGGTGAATAAGAAAAGTTTTAAGTCCACCTTGGGAATAAGTTGAGCGACCGTGCGAATAGATCAGGGCTTCCCTAAGGTCGAGCTTGCGCCAGTGACGGTCTATTTTGCAGTCAAGGACCCGGCTTTCTGGGCAAACAAGGCCCCCAGCAGGGCGCCGAGAAGGTTTAGAATCGCATCTGTCATTTTTTCTGCAATAGACGCGGCAATGAGGCGCTGACGGTCAGATTCAACCACCAGTACCTTGCCAGAAGATATTGGTGCCTGCAGTAGTTTTTTAAGTTTTTTTCCAAAAAGGCCAAGGCGGGTTGAAATTTGATCAGCGGTAAGACCAGAAAAACCGCTTTCCAGTAAAAACAGCAGAAGACGTTCCTCCTGGGTACCCTTTTTATATATTTCAAAGTCCAAATGGTTTTGCTGTCGGTCTTTTTCGTTTACTCGTTTACGCTTTCTGGGTGCACTGTTGACAATGGAGCCTCCGCCAATGGTCGACATTGGAGTAAATGAGCGCAGTACGTAGCGATCGCCGGACCATGCAGAAACAGGTTCCTGCAAAATGAGTTGCACATTTGCATCTGTTCCTGGTTCCAGGAGATCTTGCTCAAGGAGAATGACACGACCAAGAATCTCGCGGGTCCCGACATGGACATGTACCTCTGCTCTATTTTTAAGCTTTCTGGTATTTGAGGCGAGGTAATGAAATTCTACATCAAGTAAGGTTGAGGAGTCGAGACATCCGGGTGTGGCTGCTACATTACCCCTGTGGATATCATCTTTTTCGATTCCCTGGAGGTTTATTGCTGTCCGGTGACCAGCTTCAACTAACTCAACTTCGTGGCCGTGAACTTGTATGCCTCTGATTTTAGCAGTCAAATCTCCAGGGTAAAACATCACTTCGTCTCCGACCCCAACCCTGCCAGACATAGAAGTTCCTGTAATGACAGTGCCAAAGCCCTTCATCGAAAATACTCGGTCAACTGCAAGGCGAAATGGTCCAAATTCTTCCTGGAAAGTTATGGAAGCAACTTTTTTATCAAGCAGTGCTCTGAAATCATCAATATTTTCTCCTGTTGTGGAGGAAACTGCGATAATGGGAGCATCTTCAAGAAATGAACCTGCAAAGAAATCTTTGATTTCTTCCTGAACCATTTCCAGCCACTCTTCTTCCACCATATCTTTTTTGGTCAGAACTATTATACCATCCTGTAAGCCGAGTAGCTTGCAGATGTCAAAATGTTCTTTAGTTTGGGGCATGATCCCTTCATCAGCAGCTATGACAAAAGCTACAAGATCAATACCTGCAACGCCTGCCACCATGTTGCGGACAAATTTTTCATGACCTGGGACATCAACGATACCAATACGATGGCCGCAGGGCAGATCAAGAAAGGCAAAACCAAGTTCGATGGTAATGCCTCGTTTTTTTTCTTCCTTTAAACGGTCAGTTTCTATGCCAGTAAGGGCTCTGATCAGGCTGGTTTTTCCGTGATCAACGTGTCCGGCGGTACCAAGTATTAATTCTCGCATATTTGGGAAGGATATTAATAAAAGTCTATGCAGATTATTATTGTTGGAAAGGCATCAATATAATATGTGATCGTATTAGATAATGAATGGGTTGCTGCGCGCTTCTTCGCCTATGGTTGATTTTGATCCACCATAACCATGGCCGGGCCAGATAACGGTCTTTTTCGGTAAGGTCAGAAGTTTGGAACGTATTGAACTGTTAAGATCTTTCATGGAACCACCTGGGAAGTCTGTTCGGCCAACACCGCCAACAAAGAGGGTGTCCCCTGTAAAACAGTTCGGAGCATTGTATAAACAGATGCCCCCTGGAGTATGGCCAGGGGTATGGAGAACCTGCAGTGTTTCTTCGCCAATGGTGATGGTATCACCATCTTTTACCAGAATATCTGGCGGTGGGGATTGAGGCAAGCCCAGCATGGAAAAATAATTAGATATTTCCGGTTGGATGAAAAAAGCAGCTTCATCGGCGTGCATGACGATGGAGGCGGAGGTTTGTTCTTTAAGAATGGCATTTCCGCAGACATGGTCTGGGTGAGCGTGGGTAGCGATAATGTACTCAACCTCTAACTTGTTTTGCTTGCAGACAGCAAGTATTGTATTTTCATCCCCGCCAGGGTCAATAATTGCAGCTTTGCCAGTTTTTTCACAAGAGATGATATAACAGCAGACACTCATGGTGCCCACTGTAAGTTGTTCTATGTGCATTGGAAAACCTTTTGCTTTTGGTAAAGTCGAAATTTATCAAAATTGTTGCTAGGAGTTATTCTGGCAGCCACAATTTTCTGAATTACATTCTTCCTCAGAAACCATAGAGGTAAGGTTAATGGGCGAAATGGCAGGTAATCTTTTGGCAACAGCTTCAACTACTGCCCGAAAGGCATTGGTAGCTGGTGAGTCTGCGTCAGATGAAAGATAGGGCTTCCCTGTGTCTCCGGCAATGACGACTTTGGGATCCATGGGAACTCTGCCGAGAAATGGCAGGTCAAAATCTTTGGCTGTTTGCTCTCCGCCCCCGCTGCTGAAGATATCAACGGTTTCGTCACAATGAGGGCAGACAAAGCCACTCATGTTTTCAACAACACCTAAGATTGGCATTTTGACACTTTTACAAAAATTAATGGATTTACGGACATCAGCAAGAGCCACTGCCTGGGGTGTAGTCACTACAACAGCCTGGACATTTTGAATGGTCTGGGCGACAGATAAGGGTTCGTCACCTGTACCAGGAGGTGCATCTACAATTAGGTAATCCAGTTCGCCCCAGTCCATATCTCCGACAAATTGACGAATTGCCTGGATTTTTAAAGGTCCACGCCAGATAATGGCATCGTCTCTATTCTTCATCATATATTCAAGGGAGACCACCTTTACATTTTCGCTGTATACCAGAGGTGGAACAAGTGCTTTCGGATCTTTGGGTGGTTTGAGGGTATCTGTCAGATCAAGCATTCTGCAGACGTCTGGTCCATGGAGATCAACGTCCATGATGCCGACCTTGTGACCAAGGTTGGCAAGTCCTAAGGCTAGATTAACCGCTACAGTTGACTTTCCAACACCGCCCTTACCACTCATGACCAGAATTTTATTTTTGATTTTTCCAAGTGATTTATTAATAGCGATATCCTGTTGAGCCAAGGCTGCATTGCCTGCGTGGCCAGAACCGCAAGAAGATTGTTCTTTTGACCCACAAGATGATCCGCATGAGTTACCCATTTTTACCTCCTGATACTATATAAAGAATACAATAAATTAATTACGAAACAGTAGACGAATACTCTAATGCCGTTCCGGTGAAAAGCAAAGGAAAAATTGGTTTTTGACCAGTCTGGCTGAACAACTGACAGCTCAATTCTTACCGTGTTTTTGTTGATTTATAATTGTAAGAACCGTTATAGTGTTTATTTATTTATCAGCAGATAAAGGAACCATTAATAGTAACAAGATTAATGTGAAAAACATTTAGTTGCTTGACCGCTTCAATGTATGGAGGAAGAAATGGATCCATTGAGTAAAAAACTATTCAAAGAATTGGAAGAAATGCAACAGCAAACCGGACGGATGCTCCGTAACATGTCAGTAGGCAAGATGATGACGCTTGAGTCTGGCAGGTGTCAGCCTTGTGTTGATATTTACGAAGCTGAAGATCAAATTTATGTTTATCTCGATATATCAGGTGCAGACAGAGAAAGCTTGACTGTTCTTGCCGATGAACAACATGTAAGAGTATGCGGTCGTCGGAGACTCCCATCAGAAAAATCCATTGCCTGTATTCATCAGCTGGAAATGGAACTGGGCAGTTTTGATCGTGCTATTGCCTTGCCTGCTGCTATTGAAGTTGCAGAGGTTACATCCTTATACAAGGACGGAATCCTTACCATAAGGCTCCCCAAGAAAAAGCATCGGGAAAAAATTGTTGTACGTATTACCTCAACGGGTGGTTGAGGTTGTCGTCTCTAACTTGTTCTAAGACTACTGAAGAAGCTTGTTCTTCTTCGACACTCTTTATTTAACACCTACAGTGAGAATATATCGTTATGGGAGATAAAAAACAAATTGATAAGGAAAAACGGATAGATCCTTTAACCTTGCAGGTTCCTGAAAATATACCAGTTTTACCGCTTCATGGTTTCGTATTTTTCCCTGGCATGGGCTTTCCCCTCCAGGTGTCTAGTGAGTCGTCAAAGCAGTTGATTGATGATGCCTTGTTAGCAGATAGAATGATAGGCCTTGTCACGACCCGAGAGGAGAAGAAACCTGAGGAAAAGGAGACCTTGTCCCAAGAGGATCTCTTTAACGTTGGGGTGGTTGGTTACATCCACAAAATGACTAAAGTCGAAGATGGTTTTTATCAGGTACTGGTCAGTGGAACTAAAAAAATCGAGATTACCGGATATACAGATCAAACACCCTATTTGAAGGCACATGTAAAAGAAATACCCATGGTCATCAAAGAAGACAAGACCATAGAAGCTCTTGTTTTTAATGTGCGTAATCAATTCCAGAAGCTTGTGAAACTCTCTCAGCTACCACAAGAAATGGTCGTAACGATTAATGCACTCGCAGATCCATTTCATATCTCTTATCTTGTTGCTTCTCAATTGAATCTTAAAATCGACGATGAGCAGGCGCTTTTAGAACTTCAACCCTTGGAAGATGTCCTTCATAAAACAGCAAAGGAGTTAACCAAGCGGCTTGAGACTGTAGAGATGAGTCATGAGCTGCAGGAATCCATGAAAAAAGATATGGATGAACGGCAGAGGGAATATTTTTTACGCCAACAGCTGGCCTCTATTCGTAAAGAACTCGGTGAGGACGATGATCATGCAGGCGTGAAGGAACTGCGAGAACGTGTTGAAGAAACAGAACTGAGTGAAAATGCACGAGAAGCTGTTGATAAGGAGATGAAACGGCTGGAACGAATTCCACCATCCTCGCCTGAATATACAGTGTCCCGTAATTATGTTGACTGGATACTTGATTTACCCTGGAACGTTTCAAGTGAAGATGCACTCGATTTGAATAAAGCTGAAGATGATTTAAATAAGGATCATTACGGTTTGCAAAAGGTCAAGAAGCGTATCTTGGAGTTTTTGGCTGTACGTAAACTCAAGCAGGATATTCATGGACCAATTTTATGCCTGAGTGGCCCCCCTGGTGTGGGAAAAACATCTTTGGGTCAGTCTATCGCCCATACTATGGGACGTAAGTTTATTCGGATTGCCCTTGGTGGTGTTCATGATGAAGCAGAAATTCGGGGGCATAGGCGTACCTATATC
Organism: uncultured Desulfobulbaceae bacterium; assembly: GCA_947260045.1. Taxonomy (GTDB): domain Bacteria; phylum Desulfobacterota; class Desulfobulbia; order Desulfobulbales; family Desulfobulbaceae; genus CAMYOP01. The sequence continues at coordinate 4,377 of CAMYOP010000084.1, read as the reverse complement.
GGAGCACTACCTGGTAGAATTCTTCAGAGCCTCAAAAAAGCGGGAACCAATAATCCTGTTTTTCTTCTGGATGAAATTGATAAGCTTGGCAGTGATTTTCGGGGTGATCCATCCTCTGCGCTTCTTGAAGTGTTAGATCCTGAGCAGAACTCAACTTTTACCGATCATTATCTCGATATTGAGTTTGACCTGAGTAAGATCATGTTCATAACCACAGCAAATGTTCTAGATACCATTCCTGGACCTCTTCGTGACAGGATGGAGATTGTAGATTTGCCTGGTTATACTGAACATGAGAAAGTTGCAATCGCCCAAAATCATTTGATTTCCAAGCAACTGGAAGCCCATGCCCTGAAAAGTGATGACCTGGAAATAAGTGAAGAGGCTGTCAGGACAATAATCCAGTCCTATACCAGAGAAGCTGGGGTCAGAAATCTTGAACGTGAAATAGCCGGTATTTGTCGCGGTGTAGCCAGCAAGATTGCCCGTGGTGAACATGAAAAAACGGTAGTGACCGCAGAAAATATATATGAGTTTTTAGGTCCTATCCGTTATTTTTCTGCAATGAAGGCTCGTACCTGGGGCCCTGGACTTGCTACTGGCCTTGCCTGGACGCCTGTTGGCGGTGAGATATTATTTATAGAAACTTCTCGCATGAAAGGAAGAGGAGGCTTGACTCTTACCGGTAAACTTGGAGAAGTGATGAAAGAGTCTGCCACTGCGGCCTTGACCTATATCCGTTCCCACGCTGAAGAACTGGGGATTGATGAAGATGTGTTTTCAAACATTGATCTCCATGTACATGTTCCAGAAGGAGCAATCCCGAAAGATGGACCATCTGCAGGTGTCTCTATGGTTTCTTCACTTGTTTCAGTTATCACTGGGAAGACTGTACGTCAAGATATAGCTATGACCGGTGAAATTACCTTGCGGGGTGATGTCCTGCCGGTAGGTGGTATAGGGGAAAAGGTGTTGGCAGCTTTGCGGGCCGGCATCAATGAAATAATATTGCCCATACTCAATGAAAAGGATGTTATGGAAATTCAGGAGGATGTACGTGAGGGTGTTACCTTTCACTATGTTCCCACTATACAGGAGGTGCTTACAATTGCACTTGCCGAAGAGGCGAAAAAATAATGCTGGGTTGGTTTAAAAAGAAAAAAGAGAACAAGGTAGAAGAAGGCGAATCTGCAGACCTTGTTGAAGAAACAGTTGCAGATGTTGTGGAAGATGGAAAAAGTGCTGAAGCCCTTTCTGGTTTGGATGTTGAAGTGGGTGAGCCCGTAGAGGCTTTAGAAGAGCCGGAAATTCCTGAGAGAAATGAAAAAGGAAGTGATCTACCTGTCAATCTATTGGAAGAAGCAACTTTAGAAGAAGAGGAAGGTAAAACTGCATCTGATGACGGAACCGATGTAGAAATACAAGAAATAGCTCAAGAAGTACCCCGTGAAGGTACGCCTCCTAAAAAATCTTCCATGTTTCAAAGGCTGCAAAAAGTTTTTTCTTCAGAGAAAATACCTGAAGAAACTGAGGAAGCTGATGACAAGATTTCGCCGGAAGTCCTGGAAGAAGGTGGTATTACTGAAACAGTTGAAAGCGATACTCTGGTAACTGTGGCTGAACCCGTTATAGAAGATCCTGGATTAGACGATACTGCTTTAGAAGAGGAAGCTGAGGCAGAAGAAGAAGTACTTGTCGAAGAAAAAGTGGAAAGTGATGAGGAAGATCAGCCTCCAGTGGAAGTACAGGATGCATCCCGCGAGCAGGAGAAGCCGGAACGCAAGTCCATGTTCCAGCGCTTGCAGGAGCGTCTTGGAAAAACCAGAAACTCTTTAGTCTCCCGCCTTGATAGTTTATTTTTAGGGAAAAAAGAAATTGATCAGGAATTATTTGATGAGCTTGAGGAAATTCTGATCACCGCAGATTTGGGAGTTGCCACCTCTCAGGTCTTGCTTGATTCAGCCAGGAAAGTGGTAAAGCGGGATCAATTGAGTGATCCCATGGCACTTCGTACTATTATCCAGAAGGAAATCCATGGGTATCTAATGGCATCGGATCAGCCTGCTGAGCTTGTTATGCCGGAGAAGGGACCTTTTGTTTTTATGGTTGTTGGAGTGAACGGTGTAGGCAAAACAACTACTATTGGTAATATTGCGGCTAAATTTATCAACTCGGGTCAATCCGTATTACTTGTTGCCGGAGATACTTTTCGGGCTGCAGCCATAGATCAGCTGAAAATATGGGGTGAACGGGTCAATGCTGAAGTCGTTGCTCAAAAACCAGGGGCTGATCCATCTTCAGTTGTTTTTGATGGCATTGAATATGGTACGGCCAGAGGTTTTGATGTTGTTATTATCGACACTGCCGGCAGACTTCATACTTCTGTAAATTTGATGGAGGAGTTGAAAAAGATTAAACGTGTCATTTCAAAAAAACTTGAAGGGGCTCCGCACGAGATTATGTTGGTAATAGACTCTACGACAGGTCAAAATGGTATTTCCCAGGCGAAATATTTCAATGAGGCCGTTGGTGTTACTGGCCTTACCCTGACCAAGCTTGATGGAACGGCAAAGGGAGGGATCGTTGCCAATATTTGTCGGGAGTTGAAAATTCCAGTTCGTTTTATTGGTATCGGTGAACAAGTTGATGATTTGCGAGATTTTGAGCCAAATGAGTTTATAGAAGCACTTTTTAATCAACAACTAGAGGATCCCGTCGCCTCGTAGCAATCTTTTAAAGTGTTGTTTTTTAGTTATAGGACAATATGGCTTGTAACGTATTGTCATTATTTAATTAAATAGCTGGTAAACAGTTGGTTTGATATAGATACTCCAGAGTGTGTATTTCCTCAAGTTTCACCTTTAATGTCCAGTGCTTCCGCTACTTATTATTTCTGTTTGTGAAATGAAACAGGCACTCTGACCTTATCTTGTAAAAACAGCTCAAAAAACATACTATTATAAAAATTTTGAACCTATTAGTAATATAGAATGGAATACAAAAGACATAATCAGCCGGGCTGTGGTGGATGCCTGTTAATAGTGATCGTGCTTGTCCTTCTGACAGGAGGTGCTCCGGCATTACTCAGTTTTTTCGGTATTTTGTTTTTTTCCGGTCTGTTTATTTTCTTTCTGCTTACTGCTGCTTTTTGGGCATTTAGTTTTTATGTCAAAAAACGTATAAGCACCTATGAGGCTTCTCAAACCGAAACCCATAATCGTTTCGTATACTTATTGGTTAATATTCTTGTGAAAATTGCCCAGGCGGATGGCCATTTTTCTAAGGCAGAATTAACCACCATGCTCAATTTTTTCCAGTATAGCCTGCATTATAATCAGGACCAGATGTATTGGGTGAAGCAGCTTATCAAGGAAGCCAGAGAATCCCAGGCTGATATGAATTCTTTGCTTACGGAATTTCGTACTTCATTTGCGTATGAACCGCGCTTGATTTTACTTGAGTTGATTTATCAACTCCTCTATACCAACGAAACTGTTTCGCAGGATAATTTACAGCAGGTTCGAAATATTGCCGCTTTTCTCCAGATCAGGGACTATGATCTGCGTACCATAGAGGCTAAGTATGTCTACAAACAACGCCATGAACAGGCATCACAGGCACAGCTTGAAGTCCAAAATTACGCAGTGCTTGGTTTAGAGCCTGGTGCTGATTTTAGCATTATAAAAAAAGCATACCGGAAACTATCCATGCAGTATCACCCAGATAAAGTGGGGCATCTTGGTGATGAGTTTAAAAAAGTGGCTGAAGAGAAGATGAAAGAGATAAACGCCGCCTATTCCTATTTCAAGAAAAAGAATAAAAATATATAAGCAAACCAAGGGATGAAGTTTTTTCTAAAACAACATCCCGTTTACACATGAAAAACTACCTGCCCGAATTCACTGGATGATTATTTGGAAAGTCCTGATCGGAAGGGTCAAATTTTTAAGGGGAAAATATGTCTGTTGCAAAAAAAATGCAGATATTTGCAGAAAAATCATCCTGGATTCGTAAGATGTTTGAAGAGGGTGCCAAAATGAAGGCCGAATTTGGTGCAAATAATGTTTTTGATTTTAGTCTGGGAAACCCGGACGTACCGCCGCCACCTAAGTTTAAGGAAGTACTACTGGATCTTGCCGATAATGATAAACCTGGCATGCATGCCTATATGCCAAATGGGGGATACCCTTTTGTCAGGGAGGCTCTGGCAAGCAGACTTTCAATTGAGCAGGATGTGAAAATTGATCCAGGTGATGTCCTTATGACCTGCGGTGCAGCCGGGGCGCTCAACGTAGTTATGAAATCTCTGCTTGATCCGGGTGATGAAGTTATTATTCTTTCCCCCTATTTTGTCGAATATAATTTTTATATTGATAA
>CAMYOP010000083.1 GCA_947260045.1 uncultured Desulfobulbaceae bacterium | reverse complement strand
CATGTTGCTCTCCATCCCCCTAGCTATCTTTGGTGCCGTTTATTCCAGTCAGTTTACCTCACCGCGCTTTAAGAAGACTATCAAGCCAGTGATTGAAATCATGGCATCTATCCCCTCGGTAGTTATAGGTTTTCTTATTGCCCTCTGGCTAGCACCTATTATTGAAAATACAATTTTCCCCCTCATCTTTGGCCTGATTCTCCTGCCATTTATTTTCACTGTGATCATGTTCTGTATTTCACCACTTTACAGTGACAGGAAATTTGCCAACAAAGTAAAAGGTTTTGAATTTGTCCTGCTGATACCTGTCTTGCTACTGACAGGCTGGCTTACCGTTGAACTTGGTCCTTTTCTTGAAACCATCTTCTTTGGAGGCGACTTCAAGCTCTGGCTCTTTAATGACCTTGGAATGCGATATGATCAGCGTAACTGTATCATTATTGCCTTTGGTCTCGGCATCTGCGTTATCCCTATTATTTTCTCTATTACTGAAGATGCTATTTCAAACATTCCGCCCAGCCTTACAGCTGCTTCTCTTGCCCTTGGCGCAAGCCGATGGCAAACCGTCTGGCGAGTCATTTTACCTTCAGCCAGTCCTGGTATATTTGCTGCGATCATTATTGGTTTTGGCCGTGCAGTGGGTGAAACCATGGTTGTCCTGATGGCAACAGGCAATACACCTATCATGGACTGGTCAATCTTTAATGGTATGCGAACCCTGTCGGCAAACATTGCTGTTGAAATTCCCGAAGCCCCAGTGGGTGGTACTCTTTACAGGGTACTTTTTCTTTGCGCCACGGTTCTCTTTTCTCTGACCTTTATCCTCAACACAGGTGCAGAAATCATTCGGGAACATTTGCGAAAAAAATATGGCCGCTATTAACGGTACAAGAGGACAAGCGATAATATAATGAAACAATTCTGGAGAAGAGGCGAGCCATTTATCTGGGCAACGGGCTTATCCCTGTCTGCCATTATCTGTATGACTGTAATCCTTATAGCGGTTGTTGTGATCAATGGGATGACCGTTTTCTGGCCATATAAACTTGTGGAATTCACCCTTTCAGGTGGAGAAAAATACCTTGGCGAAATCAGTCGAAGTGAAAAAGAAGATGGAATTCTTACAAAGATACAGCTCAAAATTGGAAACCGTGACCTGTACAGCCTTGATTTCAAGTGGTTTGATCAGGGTGAAATCAACAGCCAAAAATACCCTGTAAAAGCCATTGCCCTTGAACGAATGGAATATGGTAATTTTTACGGTTACCTGCAGTCAATTAAAATACCTGGTCAGCTTTCCAGTGCATCATCCTCAAATTATGCGAATATAACCTCTCTAAAAAAGGCCCTTGAATCTCTTGAGCCCTTGCAGCATAAAAAAGAAGCCCTGGAAGAAGACATCACTGATATCAACTTTGAGGTGGAACGCTTACATCACAAACTTGCAGGACTACGCTACAAAAAAATACCAGAGCATGATCGACGCATCCAGGCCTTGCTGCTAGAAGAAGCCTCGCTGCAAACCCAATTCAACAAGATTGTCAGCAAAAACCAGGCTATTGAAAATCAACTTCATCAGTATACGGCAATATTTCGTTCAGCTGACAACAGAGAAATCACAATCAAGCTGCATGAAATTGTACGGGCCTATGAGCCTAATGCAATGTCTCTATTAGAAAAAACAGGTCATTACTTTTCCAAAATAGTCGAGCTGTTTTTAGATGATCCACGTGAATCAAATACTGAAGGTGGTTTGTTTCCCGCAATCTTTGGCACCATCAGCCTGGTATTTCTCATGAGCCTGCTCTCTTTTCCTCTGGGGGTAATCGCGGGGATCTATTTGCGTGAATATGCAAAAGAGGGACTCCTGGTACAGACAGTTCGTATTGCCGTAAACAACCTTGCGGGCATCCCTTCTATTGTATATGGCATTTTTGGACTGGGCTTTTTTGTCTACGGAATCGGTGGCAATCTTGATCAGCTCTTTTTCCCGGAACGACTCCCCACTCCAACCTTTGGCACGGGTGGTATCCTTTGGGCAAGCCTGACTTTAGGACTGCTTACTGTTCCTGTGGTTATTGTGGCAACTGAAGAAGCACTTGGCGCTATCACACCTGGAATTCGGGAAGGATCACTGGCCTTAGGATCCACTAAATTCCAAACCCTGCTACGCTTACTTCTCCCCATGGCCTCACCAGGGATTTTGACTGGTTTTATCCTGGCCATGGCAAGGGCTGCAGGTGAGGTTGCCCCGCTGATGATTACAGGTGTTGTTAAACTTGCACCGTCACTTCCCCTGGATGGGCAGTTTCCCTTTGTCCATTTTGATCGAAAATTCATGCACCTTGGATTTCACATTTATGATATCGGCTTTCAATCACCCAATGTTGAAGCGGCCAAGCCAATGGTTTATGTCACCACGCTGTTACTGATCCTGATTGTGTTATCGATGTGCAGTGTTGCCATACACCTGCGCAATAAAATGAGAACGCGCTATGCTATCTCTGATGTTTAATGTCTGGATAAGAGAATAATAAATATGCCACAAACAAACCCTGCTATAAGACAAATATCTGATGCCATCGTCGAGGTAAACAATCTGAATCTCTTCTATGGTGATAAACAGGCTTTATCCAACATATCGATGAGCTTTCCCCGTAACAAGGTCACTGCTCTCATTGGTCCTTCTGGCTGTGGAAAATCAACCCTGATCCGCTGTTTCAATCGAATGAACGATTTAATTGAAACAATCTCCATCAAGGGCGAAATAATAATCGACGGCCAGAATATCTATGATACCAAAATGGATGCTATTGAGCTGCGACGCCGTGTGGGAATGGTTTTTCAGAAATGGAATCCTTTTCCAAAATCCATTTACGAAAATGTCATATACGGCCTACGCATAGCAGGGGTTAATAACAAGAAAATTCTTGATGAAACCGTTGAAAAAAGTCTGAAACGGGCAGCAATCTGGGATGAAGTTAAGGACCGTCTGCATGACTCAGCAATGGGTCTATCAGGTGGCCAGATGCAGCGACTTTGCATTGCCCGTGCCATAGCAGTAGAGCCAGAAGTTATTCTCATGGACGAGCCCTGTTCAGCATTGGATCCCCGTTCCACGGCAAAAATCGAAGAACTCATCCGCGAACTCCAGGGTGATTACACAATTATTATCGTCACCCATAATATGCAGCAGGCAGCGCGTGTATCTGACTTCACTGCCTATTTGTACCTTGGTGAACTTATCGAGTATGATTTAACCAAAAAGGTTTTTACTACCCCGACTCAAAAAGAAACAGAGGACTATATCACTGGTCGCTTCGGTTGATTAATTCTTTGCGCTCGCTGCAGGCTGTAACTGCTTTGATAAAGAGGAGCGCAATTAACCTGTTATGAATAGCCCTCTTTCTAAAACCACCATTATTATTGCATGAATAAGGCAACGCTATGATTAAGAATCTTGAGTTAGAACTTGAAAAATTAAAAACGAAAATTCTTCGCCTTGGCTCAGAAGTCGAAAAAAACCTTTTCCGGGCAGAAAAGGCTCTTCTCCATTGGGATGAGAATATGGCAAAGGAGATAATCGATAGCGACGAGGATATTGACCGCCTGGAAATATCAGTGGAAGAAAAATGTTTACAGATACTGGCTCAGCACCACCCGGTAGCCAGTGACCTCCGCTTTGTAGTCACCGTCCTCAAAATAAACAATGATCTTGAAAGAATTGGTGATCTCGCAGTTAAAATAGCTGATCGAGTTCTCATCCTGGTACAAAAAAAACTTATAGAGCTGAAGAAACCTGATTCCGTCCAGTTTCCTGAACAGTTTGCCCATATGTTTGCAGAAACCAAGAAAATGGTCAAAATGTGTCTGGACTCCTTTGTTGAAGAAGACGCTGACCTTGCCTACAAAGTCTGCCTTTGGGACAATGAAGTTGATGAGGCAAAAACGGTCATTCGAAAACAAACCGAAAAAATACTCCTGGAAACGCCAGAGCAACATAAATATATAGCCATGCTTCTCAGCGTTTCCAGAAGTCTGGAACGTATCGCTGATCATGCAACCCATATCGCTGAAAACGTTCTCTATATGCTCCAGGGTGAGATAGTTCGTCATGAAATGGATGATCTTGACGAGAATTAAGCAAACCTGAAAAATCCAGGGCGAGACAATAAACTTGCCCTAACCTTTCCTCAAGAAGCTACTTCAAGATAGTTTTCAACCTTTTTGAAGTCACAAATCTATTCTCCTTCCCCCCTGGAGCACTCTAAGCTCTACTATTATTGTATTTTCAAGACATAAGCCATCTTAACGCAGAATAGTGCCCCATACCATTTCTATGGTTCAAGCAAACAAAGCTCACAGTGAAGAATTACAAAATAATAAAACTTTTCCTTTATAGAATTCCTTACAATCAAATAAAATAGTTATGAGTTGTGAATTTTATGTCGTGGATAGTCATTTTTTTAATGCTTTCTATCTGACGAACATACATGAGAAAAAAAACAGTGGCAGGGTCAATGAGCAGGATTATTAAAAGATGAAACAGAAAATTATCGTATCATTTCTGCTTTTAATTATCCTGTTTTTTGCAGGTATTTTATTTACCCTCTCAATTATTAACAAAACCACATCCAGTCTTGATTCCCTCATCACCTTACACAAAATTGAAATTATCAGACAAGACCTTGTTATAAATGTACAAACCGTACAAACAAATTTATTTACCATGGGTACCAATTTTGGCAAGGACCTGGATATTGTGGTTGAAAATGTCCATAAACTGCAGGCAAGGGTCACCTCTTGTAACGACTGTCACCATGAACCAGAAGTTGAAGAAGGCTTACATGAACTCGTTGCCTTAACAAGTCAATATAGTAAAGCACTCAGCCACTTTATTACCTCAGCCTCAAACAGTGAAAGAATAAATCAACTACAAACAGAAGCCGCACATATCGGTGAAACTATAATTGCAAAATCACAGACCATGGTCTTCAGGGCAAACGTGGCCTTAACCTTAAAAACCAAAGAATCCCAGAAGAAAATACAAAAATCTAAAACCATTTTAGCAGTCACCCTGACACTTGCCCTCACTTTCATCATCTTTATTGCCCTTTACCTGATTAAGATCTTCACCAAACCAATTTCCGAACTCTTGCAGACATCCAGGAAAATCAGGCATGGCGAGTTGGGTTACACATCCAGCTATCGGGCCAAAGATGAATTTGGCGAACTCATCGAATCCTTTAACCAAACAAGTATAACCCTGGAAGAAAACAACCTGAAAATCCTTTCCCATATGAATCGTAACCAAACGATATTGCAGACTTCCACCGATGGATTCATTCATTTTGATATCAAAGGAAACATCCTGGATGTTAATCCAGCTCTCTGTCATATGATTGGGATAAGTAAAGATTCTCTATTGGAAATGAACATTTCAGCAATCGAGCTCTTTGGCCCTAAAATCGAAGCAAGCCATCTGATGGCTCAGATAAAAAAAGAGCGTTCCTTCATTGTCCAGGCTGAGCAGAAAAACAGCTCAGGCAGCCTGATGCCTGTAGAGATAAGTGCAAGCTATGCGGAAATGGAAAATGGCGGTACCTATTTTTGTTTTATTCGAGATATTGCTGAGCGAAAAAAAATGGAAGCGGAAATATTGCGGGGCCAGAAATTAGAATCCATTGGTGTACTTGCCGGAGGTATTGCCCATGATTTCAATAATCTGCTCACAGGAATTATCGGCTATATTGATTTGACCGTAAAATCACTGCATGATGACCCAAAACTTCGAGACTGGTTAAATAATGCTAAAAAAGCCTCCAGCAGAGCCCAGAACCTCACGCAGCAACTGCTTACTTTTTCCAAAGGCGGAGAACCGGTCAAGCAAACATTATCCCTGCGGGAAATAATTGAAGAATCAACTCGTTTTGTCCTGAGTGGCTCAAATGTAAACTGTGAATATAATTTCGCAGCTGACCTTTGGCCAGTGGATGCAGACAAAGGCCAGATTAGCCAGGTGATTCAAAACATAACCATTAATGCAGTTCAGGCCATGCCTGGTGGAGGCACCCTCAAGCTCAGTGTGAAAAATATAAAAGCTAATGAACTCGGCAGCCTGCAAATACCAATTAGAAACTATGTTCTCTTGCTTATCGCAGATACTGGACCTGGTATTCCAGGAAAGGACCTTGAGCGAATTTTCGATCCCTATTTCACGACAAAAGCAAGCGGAAATGGCCTGGGACTTTCAATCTGTCATTCTATTATTGCCAAACATAATGGTCGACTTTTTGTTGATTCAAATCTAGGTGAGGGAACCATCTTTACATTATATATTCCTGCGGCCGCAGACAAAGCGGTTACGCCAGACATTTCTCCTGAATCACTGATATTGACAGGATCTGGTAAAATATTAATCATGGATGACGAGGAGCATATCAGAGAAATCGTAGGAGAAATGCTTCGTTATCTAGGCTATGACCCTCATTATGTGGATAACGGTGATCAGGCACTTTCACTCTATAAAAATGCCATGGAAAGCAATGTTCCCTTTGATGTGGTGATTATGGATCTCACCATCCCCGGTGGAATGGGTGGAAGTGAGGCCATCAACAAATTGCTTCAAATTGACAGGCAGGCAAAGGTCATTGTTTCCAGCGGTTACTCAAACGATCCGATAATGGCGGATTATAAAGCTTATGGCTTTAAGGGTATGATTGCCAAGCCCTTTGACCTTGAAATGCTGAGCAAAGTTCTTCATTCGGTATTGAGTTGTTAAGAAGAGTGTCAACGGCTAAGACAATACGGAGCTAATGACCTTACTCATAAAAATCACATCAAATGGTTTTTTCATCATACCTGTGAAACCATATTTTTTATAATTCGCCATTATCGGATCGTTTGAGTAACCACTTGCCACAATTGCTTTTATATCTGGATATTTTTCTCGCATAATACGTATGGTTTCTTCTCCGCCCATTCCACCGGGAATGGTGAGATCCATGATCACCAGGTCAAAAGGATGTCCTTCCTGTTTTCTCTTTTCATAGAGTTCCAGAGCTTCCTCGCCATCCTTAACAGCCTCAGCTTCATAACCAAGATAGGCAAGCATTTGGATCACTATGGTACGCAGCATTTCCTCATCATCCATGATAAGAATTTTTCCTTTCCCTGGTATAAGCTGATCTGCATCATCAATGGGCTCTGCTTCAACTTTTTCCAGGCTAGCTGGCAGATAAATGATAAAAGTAGTGCCTTTACCAAGCTTTGAAATCACGTCTATATAGCCTTCATGACTTTTAACAATGGAATGTACTGTTGCCAGACCCAAGCCACCTCCACCCTCTTCTTTGGTGGTAAAATATGGATCAAAAATTAAAGGAAGGTTCTCTGGACTGATGCCAATGCCATGATCTCTAAATGATATTTTGAGATATTTTCCAGGTAAAAAAGACAGTTCGTCATTCTCACTCACAAATATATTTTCAGCTTTCACCTGTATAGTACCGCTATTTTGCATAGCATGGGCAGCATTGAGACATAGGTTCTGTATAACTTGACTGATCTGCCCCTTATCCACATCAATTGCCCAAAGATCATCAGGCAAAGAAAAAGCACACTTTGTGCCCGAACCACTGAGAATAAAACCAGCAGAATCAACTATAAGTGCTGAAGAATCAGCGATTTTTCTAATTGGTGCCCCGCCTTTGGAAAAAGTTAACAATTTTCGAGTTAAGCCTTTGGCTCTGCTCACCGCTTTCTCAATTTCAGTAAGACACTCATACGCCTTGCTCTCTGAGCTTATCTGAGTTGCAACAAGGCTTGAATTTCCGACAATTGCCGTTAATATATTATTAAAATCATGGGCAATACCTCCGGCCAGCACACCAAGTGATTCGAGCTTCTTGCTCTTAACCCTATCCTCCTGTAATTTTTTGAGCTCAGTGATATCCCGAAAGACCAGAACAACTCCAAAAATATTTTCAAGACTGTCGCGAATGGGGGCGCCGCTTTCCAGGATGTCATGATCAGTTCCATCCCTTGCCTGTAAGACCTTCTCATTTAATTTGTGTGGCGTTCTCTTCCCTTGAAGGATGTCCTCTATGGGGCTTGTTTGTGAGATATTTTTTTCTTTAGCAAAGGTTGTATATACATCTGCCAGAGGCAAACCAAAGGCTTCTTCCAAGGTCCACCCTGTTAACTTTTCAGCAGCATAGTTTAGAAGTTCTATTTTTCCCTGGACGTCCGTTGTTATGACAGCGTCATCAATGGATCCCAAGGTAATGGTCAACTTTTCCTTCTCTTCTATCAAGTCCTTTTCTGCCTTTTTACGATCTTTCAAATAACTCATTACCCGTTCGATCATAAACTCAAAGGCTTGAACGAGCTGATTAATTTCATTGCCTTCTGGCTTAAAGCTTTGAGTTCCAGAGATATCACTTACAGCCAGAGTAGCCCGTTTGGTGAGTTCTTTGAGGGGACGAATAAGAAACACTGTCAGGCCAATACCGATCGCCAGGACAATGAACAAAGTTACTGCAAGAAGACGGATAAGTTGACTCTTTGAACTTTCAAGAAGCAAACGACCCTGAGACCCATCAACCTCTGCGACAAAGCCAAAGAACTCATCCACTACCTGAAAAGGAGCGTATAATATAATATTTCCATTTGGCAAAAGGTCTGTGTAAATTTGTCTCGTTTCGGTTCTACTGGTGAGAAGCTTGGAAAAATCAACCTCACTTCTTCTGTCAGCAGGCAACGATGTTGCAAATAATCCCTGGAGCGAGCCAAAAGATATTTCCGCTCCTGTGTATCTGGAAATTTCTCTGGCAAAATCGTTATTAATCCGTGTGCCAACCATGAGGATCCCAAAAACCTTTTTGTTATCATTCATGATTGGTACAATTGCCCGTATTCCCCAACCATCCTTCGAATTGGAGCTTACCAGCATATCTTGTCCATCTAATGCTTCAACAACTCCCCAATAATCTGCAAAATCCCCCTTTTTCCCAGGTTCATGAGCCCTGTAGAGGACCTGTCCCCTGGTATCGACCACTTCCAACAAGTCAACCTTAAGTTCTTGATAATACTTATCTAGCATTTCTTCAGAAGGCCCAAAGGGTTCCTGAAACTGGAGAGAATAAACGATTGAATCGACTAAACACTCGAGTTCTTTTAGTGTCTTTGAAAGAGTGAGGAGTTTTTCTTCCTCTTTTTTGACAATAGTCTGGATAATTGTATAGATATGTTCTGCTTTATTTCTATTTTCTGTGACGATCGCATTACGAAGAGAGTGTGTCTGAATGAAATAATGGCTCAAGGTTATTAAAGAGATTAGAAACAGAATCTGGCCAATGATAGGTATGGCTATACTCTTATTAAATTGCATTTCCTATTTACGACTAAGGGGGATAACCCCTGCTTTGCTTAAAAGTTCAGAACCTTTATCCGAAAAGACAAAATCTAAAAAACTCAGAGCAAGTGTATTGAGTTTATCGTCTTTATATATAAAGGAATATTCGGCAGAAAGGATATAACGACCGGAAAGTATATTTTCGGCAGATGGCCTCACACCATCGATGGCCAGACAAATGACCTCAGGACCACAAGCCTCAAGGGAAGATGACGTGACCCAGCCGATAA
>CAMYOP010000082.1 GCA_947260045.1 uncultured Desulfobulbaceae bacterium | reverse complement strand
TGATCATCGATGAAGTAGCCGGCTGAAGCAATATATTCAGAGCAAATAGTTTTTCGAATCTCTTTATCAGTGATACCATTTTCTTTTAGAACTTTGTTCAATCTTTGTATTTCGATGCATTGATATGTTGCACCAACTTCTTCGTACTCTTCTGATTCTATAATATTCATAATTTGTCTTTTATAAAGCTAACAAGTTATTGAGCAGTTTCTGTGTACCATTCAAAAAGTGGTGATACAGAGAAGTTAAGATAATTATCACAGCATCAATATGGTAGGTTTGAATGGGTAATATTAGCAGATTAAGCAAAACTGCAACTGAAGATACTTCCTGACTCTCTTGTTCGGGTTAATTCTGTCTATTGTCAGATTTCACCAGACCTTTGATAGGAATAAGATCAGATCGAGATCCGATTTCTATGGCTAAGAACTGGACCAGAATTTTGGCCCAGTTCTTAGCTATAACTGCAACTCAGCAAGTTAGTTATTGTCACAGACGTGGCTGTTTTTATACGATTCAACATCGTCCATCATGAGTGGATTTTTTGGCATCATTCCTTCCACGATTTTGGCACATTTACGCATGGATTGAATCGCTGAATTTTTAGACATCTCTTTTGCAAAACCAAGAGCTTCCTTTTGAGCCTGATCACGTTTTCCTTTTGCACAGAGACTTTTTATAGTCGATTCCATTTCTCTGCCGACATGCTCAAGTTTTTTCAGTTCATTTTGATCGACGCTTTCCATACATTGCTGCATTCTTTGCATTTGCTGCATGACGTTTTCCATGTCAGCCTGGTTCATGTTGGGGTAATTTTGGGCAAAAGCAGATGTGGAAAGAAGCAGGGCAAATGTGATCGCTAGTTTTTTCATGAAAATATCTCCAAAGAGTTTTTAGGAACCAATATAATTCAATCGTTATTTGAACAAACTGTTTAAACCTTTCTTCTGGTTTCGTCAAAGTGAAGAAATTGTACTTCTTCACTTCCTTGTTTGCTTATTATTTCTCGCCATAATCAATTGACTGAGATAAAACTTCCTGATTTTTCTTTTCTTTTTTTCTTCTCTTAAAAAGGCCTGATTTTTCCTTTTTGGGCGCATGAAACCATAAAGCTGGTTGGGTAAAGTTATGCCAGCACCATTTGAGAATTCGGATAAGGGTAAAAGAAATCCAAAGAGACCAGGCAAGCATTGCCAGTCGATAGCAAAACATTGGAATTGAGATTACCCATGCCTGAGGAAGTGTGGTTCCGCTTTGGTCCTGATACCAGCGCAAAAGATTCCGGCTGGAACCATTTCCAACGATATTCATATCTGGATGTCCGAGCAATCCCTGGCTTATTGCCGCAATGAGGGTAGCAAAAGCCATCATGGTCAAAAGCCCCAAGCCAACTTGTATGAGGTTGAACAGGTTTTCATTTTTTTCTGGGCTTGCATATTGACGGTAATGAAAAGCAATCAACCAGCCAATTACTAGTACCAGACTAAAAAGGCTGGATTGGCTCATACCGATACCCAGGAGCAGCCAGTGATGAAAGCGAAGGGTTGTCAGTCCTGTACGATTGAGAGCAAACGCACCGAGTATCAAGACAAAAATAAGAGACCAGAATAAAACTGCAGGGCCGACGACAGGGCCACCAAGAAGAAGCGGCCAGCGATTGGTCGGCAGGTTGACATCGATGCTCACGTTGACATTTGGCAGGCCCAGGTCAATAGCAGGAGATTTATAAACACTGGTAATTCCTTCCTGTTGGCGCCACTTAAGAGTGACTTCCTGTTTTCCTGGAACAAGGGGTATTTTTACCTGCTCCCCTTTTTGACGAATGGGTTGAATACGTTTATTAATTTGTACTTCCTGGAGTTTGCCGCCTTTTGGCAGAGTGATTGTATGCTGAGCGCCCTGGCTGCTCCGAATGCTAATGTTGAGCTGATGATCTGACGCCCTCTGCCCTGGCTTTACGACCAGATGACTCCGATCAATTGTGACGGTCTGACCTTCAACACCTGTTGGTCTTGAAATTATCAGGCTTACCTCTTCACCCGGCCATGGATGCCATGTTGGGTGCCATCGGTTGCCAAGCTGATGAAGGATGACCGGGATGCCGCTATATTCAAGATGATAAATAGGGCTGGGGTTCACTTGCCAGGTCTCCGTCCATTTGTCGGTGTGGGGATGGACCAGTTGCAGCTTTGACACTGGATCGAGAATGGATTCCCAGGAAAAATAGGTCTCTTCTGCGTTCATGGCAACTGTAAGTGTGTTATTGCTGACTCGCATGTTTTCTGTAACAACGCTTTCACCGGGTAAAAGTGGGACATCAAGGAGAATTGCTGACCCTGTTGGACCAATCCGACGAACGTGGGTTTCAATTTTCCACTCAAGACCCAGCAATAAGGATCTTTCGATTAAGGCAAAGGGCGGCAGGACTCCAGATGAAAAGGTTTGACTGCTTCCTGCTGTTTCTTTTTGGATTCGCTTAAAAACAATTTGTCTGGCAACTGTGCCATCGGCGTGGAGACCATTGGATGTCCAGCCCTTTTCCTGGAGTTGCAGGTGACGTGGGGAAACGGGAAGAGGTAATTGTACGGTGTCTGTTCCTGGCAAAGGCCCTTGGAGTTTGACACTATGAGAGCCTGCAGGAATCATCATCCAGAGAGTTTGATGGTCACGGAACAGGATGGTCGAATCGTTCTTGTCTAACTGGACTTTATTTGGGAACCAGTGCTTGCTGTTACCTGGCAGGGGGAGGGCAGCATCAACCAAGGCGTTAACCTGAAAGTGAATCTGCAGATCTGTACCGGTGATGTCTATTTCCATTGAGGGAATATCTGCGCAGTTCGGGTAACAGTCTTCCTGCTGTAAAAGTCTTTTTTGCAACTCAGCAAACATGTCAGGAGATGGGATATCCTGAGCATTGACAGGAGAGGAAAGTAGCAGGAGACAGAAACAGAGTGGCAAGAGCATTGACAGGAATGTGGAGCGAAACTCAGGCTTTAGTTTTGGTAACTCTAAGCCAGAACCTTTCTGGTATCTGATGCCAATGATACCAAGGCCAAGTATGAGCAGTAGGCCGACCCGGATGAAAGCCAGTATACGATTGGCTGTCGGATTAAGGTACAGAAGGGTAATACGTTGATCCTGATGAACTGGTCCTGTCCAGCTTAAGAAGAGAGTATTCCATTGCCAGTTTGGTAAGCCAGGTCCAGTCTGCTTGATCATCTTAGGGTCATATTGGGCAACCTTTTGTCTGCGTAGATCATAATAATTCGATCTATACGATTCCTCATTTTTCATCTTGCTCATCTTGGCAGATTCTTCAAGGACCATATCCATACTCCCTCCCACAATGGCGGGTGCCTTTCTCATCACCTTTCCTGAGTCCATAGGAGCTTTGGCTGTAAGAGTTTGCTGAGTTATACGGGACATTGAATGGTATGGTTTTTCAAGTTGGGGATAGATACCAACACGCAGGTGATGGATGATAAAAGGAATGCATAATGCGATAAGGCCAAGAGCCATGGCTATTTGATATATTTTGACAAATTGTTTGAATCTGCCTTCTGGCAGGTGTTTTAAAAGAGCGATGCCGATCAGCAATGCCAACCAGATATAACGGGGTGCCTGGGGTTCATGATACAGCAGGGTAAGGGTTATGAGTGCAAGCAGAGCAAATTGCCAGGAGAAAAGGCGCAATACAGCAATGGTAAAGATAAGTACCAGGAAAATGTCAAGCAGGCTCCATTTGTTAATCCAGGTATTGGAAATGTGGTCAATGCCACCGGCACTGATGAGTCTGTAGCCAGGAGGCAGGTTGAGGCGTGTTTTTACCTTTTGGAAATCATGTCGCCAGCCGGTAGCAGGCAGCTGTGATATATTTCCTTTGATTTCACTGTCCGCTGTTAAGGCAATAATTCCCTGGCGCAGCTCAATACCTATATCATTTGTTCCTTTTCGTTTGGTAATAAACTGTTCTTTTCCATCCAGCTCTACTTTGCCAAGCATGATATCTGGTTGAATTTCCAGGCGCCAGTTTGTACTCTTTTTGCCGCTGATTATATCCTGGATTGTATAGCCGGAACCATCAAATCGGAGCCACATGGTCCTTTCCAGAGAAAGTTGGTCAGGTGCTGGGACTGGGTCGCCTCGCTTTATCTCTTTTAATTGTAAGGTTTCATCATTTAAAAGCCTGTAGGCAGGAAGATTACGCCAACTTTCCGGCATATTGGTTTGTTTAGGATCGATGGCTGACACATTACGAATTTCGACCACTCGCAGATTGTTTTGGGCTCTAAATGACCATATTTCTTGCTCTGGCCAGTGCTGATCCTCTGGTTTTTGATAGCGAAGCTCCTTGAGGGGACCAATATGACGGCTTGTAAGGTTTACATCCCACTGCCCAGGGCGTAGTTGTATCCGCAGGCGGCCATCGGCTTCAAGACGGGTGGGTAGTGGCGAATTCAAGGAAACAGGAATAAATGAAGCAGGAGAGAAGACAGGACCAAGGACAACTTCCCGTGGATATCCGGCTACGTCAAGTTTTAGGTGGTTAACAAGACGCGGTGGTATCTTATCATCAATGAGTCTGAAACTTTGAATTTTAAGCCTGTTCTCAATTTTTTTGGCTTTTTTTGACTTGGCCTGTAACCATATACGACCCTGCTGGTCAAGATTTGGAAATTCGATTTTTTTACCATGCAGGGAAAGACTGACCAGTCCAGTCTGGGAGGAAATTTGAATATGTTCAGGTAAGTTCTGCCACTGAAAAGAACCAGAGACAGTGTATATACCTTTTTCTACTTTTATTTTTGGAATATTCGCCTGACCTACAATAAGTGCAGGTTTGTTGTTTACCAGTACATGTTCTGGCCAGGTTTTTTTTGAGCCTGGTAAGGTAATCCAGCCGTCTTTATACAGGTGCCAGGTCTGGCTAAAGGAGGCCTTTTTCTCACGAACATCAAGTCGCAAAATTCCTGGCCAGCTGCATTGGAGTTTTCCGCTATTATTATAATGATTGACACATGCAAGCTTATCTTCGTGTCCATGCAGTACCCATTCAACCCAAGGGGTGAGCTGTTTGGGGATATATGGCTCTTTTTCAGCCAGTAGCGCAGGTGGAGAGAAAAAAAGAAGGAGGAGAAACAGGATTGCAAAAGGTGTCCGTCCCATGGGCTGCCCCTCTATTTGGTAAGAATGAATAGGGTTTTTCTTAAAGAATCAGGTGTGTCAGTTCCTTATTATAGGGAAAAATTAGCAAAACATTCAAGGAAACCCTTATAAATATAATTGCTCACCTATACAGCTTTTACATATATCAAGACAAAGAGGATAAGTAATAAGACAGACCAGATAATAATAGCTTTACGGGTGGCTTTTTTTGCCTTGTCAGCCTCCCACCAGCTCATTGGCCTGATTCCCTGTAAGAGAAAAGTGACAACGCCGGCGATATTGATGCATATCATATTGATTCCAACCAGAAGCAGAGCGTTTAAGGATTTTTCAAGATGACCAGAGCCAAGGAGCAGGCCAGAGGTGACCAGGGGTGGTACAAGAGCAACAGCAACCATTACCCCAATGAGTGTTGATACCGTGCCGCTTGTATAGGCAAGAGCACCGGCAATTCCTGAGGCAAGGGCAAGTACTATATCACCATAGCCAACCAGTGTTCGTGAGGAAATTTCAACACCCGACGGATTAACAGTGAGCATAAGACCAAGGCCAATGGCTGTTACAAATGAGAGAAGTAAGCCAGCTATATTTGTTTTAACGGCGTTTATTCCAAGATCCCTGTCTCCAAGGGTGGTGGCCAGCGAAAGTGCTACATTGGGACCTAGAAGAGGTGCTATAACCATGGCTCCAATGATGATTGCTACATTATCACGCTGGAGTCCAACTGCAGCAACAATGGTAGAGAGCAACACCATGATCAGAAAGTTTCGGTTGAGCTTGGAGTTGAAAAAAATTTCGTTATAGAGTTCCTGTCGACTGACCCTGGCTGGAACCTTTTCTTTTTCGTTGTTTTCCTGATTCTCTTCAGCTTTTTTTTCTATTGCATGAGGTGCAGGAAATGAAGCTTCCAGAGGGAGCAGCACAAGACGAAAACCCTCCAAATGGCCATACTTTCGTTCAAGAGCATCCATTATGAGTTCTGTCTTTTCTGCCTGTAAAATTATTTTAATAATGACTTTGGAATCGCACCCACAAGTAAACCAGTGATCATTGACTTCGTTTTGGATCAGCAATTCAGACACCTGGCCACCGTATTGCTCAGGCAATATTATTTCCAATAAGCGAAGAGCCATAATTTAATTACTCTTTGAGGAGGTAATTGTTGTTGGTATTTTCGTTTTTGTGAGAAAATAGTTAGCATATTAGGATAGATATAGCTTTATTATATATTTAAATTATTAGTGTGTGGAGGTTGATTTCTTGAAAAAATGAGCATGTTTTTCTAATAAATACTCTATTTGTGCTATGGTTAATTCATATTATTTTTTTACTCGAGTAAAAGGTCATTATTTCAGCCTGATACCTTGTTAAATATTACTCCTTATACAATAACATGGAAGTACTCGTATAATAAACTAAAGATAGTATGAATCCTAAAGGTATACCCCAAAGAGACTTAAGTGGATATTTCTGGCTGATAATCAGTTTAGTGGTAGTGGTTTGTGCCATCATCTTTATAGCTTTTTCTCAAAACAAGTTTGAGACCACCATCAATGCAACCTTTGAAAAGGAGCAGCAACATCATATCCATCTTTTACAGAGTCTTATAAGAGATCATGTCAATAAGTCTGAGCAGAATTTAAAGCATATCGCCCAAATGGTGAAACCGATTTTGACAGATCATAAAGCTATTGAATCACTCCTGAAAAATTTTACCAGTACTCATAAAGACAGCTTTTATTCGCTCATGCTTGCTGATATCCAGGGAAAGGTGATTTCTTCTTCCACCGCTTTTTTCCCTGGCATGAATAATCTCTTTGAATTTGTTGATATTGATGAAAATGATGCCCAGGAAAATCGTTCCAGATCATTTTTGTCAGAACGTATTTTTTCTGAAGAAAGAAAACCATCTACCCTGCTCTTTGTTCAGGTTTTTGCTGATTCTGAAAAGGAACATGAACAATTCTATATTGTCGGTGAGCTGAACCTGAAGATATATGTCGACAGACAGCTCGATTATATCCAGGGAGAACCTGTCTATTTCGTCTTGAGTGATAATGATGGAGAAATATACAGCATCATTAATATTGCCCATAAAAATCTTCCAGAAATGGAAAAAGGATCATTATTTCCACTGGATACATTTTGTTTGCGTTGCCATACTAAAGATTCCTTTGACGATTTTCAGGAATCGATTCGCACTGGAGAGCTTGTCCAGACCCTGTACAAAAGTCCGTATGGAGAAGTGTTAAAGCGGACTGTTTCAACCATACAGGTCTTAAATGAAACCTGGGTGCTTTCATTATCACAACCCCATTCTCTTATTCAGGATAAGATAAATCGTAATTTTCGAGATAATGTCATAGCTGTACTGTTATTGATCTTGTTTTTAATCGGTGGAATTGTTTTTTCCAATAAGCAGCGTGCCAGGCAGGCTTTAAGTGAGGATTACAGAAGGCTTATTAATAATTTGAATGTGGGTATTATGCGGGTGGACTCGTCCGGGTCCATTCTGAATATGAATGAGGCAATGCTTTCCTTGCTTGAATACGATGGAATTGATCAGATATCTGCAACCAATATTAAAAATATCTTTCGTCGCGACTCAAAGTGGCAGGAAATTACAGCCAAATTAGAGGAAAAAACGGGGATTCTGGAAGGCGATTTTCAGGTTAAAAAGAGAGATGGCAATCTCTTCCAGGCATCCCTTTTTATGAGGACAGTGAGGGATAAGCATGACGATATCATTTATATAGACGGTGTACTCCAAGATGTTACAGATAAAAAACATGCTGAAGAAGAGCGTCTTCGCATTTCCCGTCTCGAATCAATTGAGTTGTTGGCAGGAGGTATTGCCCATGACTTTAACAACCTGCTCACTGCCATTGTTGGCAGTATTTCTCTCAGTCGCCTGGCAAAAGATCCCAAAGAGCAAAATACGATTTTACAGAAAGCTGAAAAAGCCTGTTTCCGTGCTCAAAGTCTTACCCAGCAACTATTGACTTTTTCCAAAGGTGGAACACCTGTCCAAACTGCCGATTCCATTGAACGGGTAATCAGGGACAGTGGCGATTTTGTTCTCCATGGATCAAATTGCAATATTATCTATAATTTTGCTCCAGATTTAAAGCTCGTCAATATCGATTCCGAACAGATTGAACAGGTTATTCAGAACCTGGTAATCAATGCAATCCAGGCAATGCCAGATGGCGGCACGATTAGAATCGAGGCTGTGAACAAGATGGTTGATGGGCACAGGCAGCTGACATCAGGAGAATATGTCCAGATCACTGTGGATGATAAAGGACAGGGCATTACACCTGAAATTGCAGAGCAGGTTTTTGATCCTTATTTCACCACTAAAAGAGGTGGGTCTGGCCTGGGCCTGGCTGTTTGTTATTCGGTAATAAAAAAGCATAAGGGAACCATTTCCATAAAGTCTCTGCCTGGCCAGGGGGCAACCATAACTTTTTATTTGCCAGTGGCTGAAGATAAAAAGAGAAAAGATACCGACCAGGATATTGAAGAATTAATTCGCGGAAACGGAACAGTACTGGTCATTGATGATGATCCCCATGTCGCTGATACCATGGTAAGTTTTCTTGAAGAATTAGGCTACATCCCTACCTATGTTGAGTCTGGTGAAAAGGCGTTTTCTTTATTGCAAAATGATATGATTCCCTATGACCTTATCATTACAGACCTGACAATTCCTGGAGGTATGGGGGGGCTGGAGATAAAAGAAAAAATCAGGAAAATTGATCCCGCTGCAAGGATAATTGTCGCCAGCGGTTATTATGATGATCCTGTTATGTCTGAGTATGAAAAGCATGGCTTTAACGGTGCCATTAAAAAACCATTTCGAATCAATACCGTTTCAACAGAGCTTCATAAAGTTTTACAATCGTAATTTTTTATGTGATTACCACTAAAGCTCAGTTTACTCCGGGAGACAGATCGGAGTCTGTGCTATAAGCCTAAGGGGACCGAATTTTTTTCGCGTCTTCTCAGCGAAAATTATTCTGTCTCCCAAATAATATGTAAACTCAAGCGATATTAAATAAGCAGGTTGAACAGGTAACCCGTAAAGAGAATACCGGTACCCACGACTCCAACGAAAATAACCAGTAAACGTATCTGCAGGACCTTGCGTAATATCACTATTTCCGGCAGTGACAGGGCAATCACACTCATCATAAAGGCGAGCACGGTGCCAAGTGCTGCACCTTTTCCTAAAAGTGCTTCAACCACGGGTACAATTCCGGCTGCATTTGAATACATGGGGATTCCCATTAAAACAGCTGCCGGGACTGACCACCAGGAACCTTTCCCCATGATAGTTGCCATAAAACTTTCAGGGACATAGCCATGGATAAGCGCGCCGACTCCAATGCCGGCGATGACATAGAGCCATACTTTACCAACAATATCAGAGACAGCCTGGCAGCCTTTGCCGATTCTGTCTGCCCAGGTCAGTTTCTTCTCAAATACAAGCGGATCACCTGTTCGTAAATCCTGTACCCATTTTTCTGTATAGGC
>CAMYOP010000081.1 GCA_947260045.1 uncultured Desulfobulbaceae bacterium | reverse complement strand
CTGGTGGGCAATAGCTTGTTCCAATTGCACCTTCATCTGGCTTTCAAGCTGTTGATAAATCTGTTCACGATGTTGATTATATTGGCCAAGAATATGACCCAGTTCCTGACAGATGGTAGCCATATCTCCTGCTTGTCCACCCAGTTCCAAAACCGCTTCAATGGCCTTACCGGAACGCTCTGCCTGCATCTCCTCCCGCGGAAGAGAAATATTGCGGAGCAAGCCCTGGGCAATGCCTCTTCGACAGACCATCTGAACAGAAGCATCCTGCTCAGATATCTTCTGGTTAATATCTGTAAATTCGCCATTAAGATAACTGGCGGCCAGACGCATTCCAGTCTTCTCTGCCTCATCTTGATCCAGCTCTTCTTTCGTGGCCTTGCCAAAGCGGGCTGCCCGCTCCATGACCAGGTCCATTGTAGACTTAATTTCCGCCATGTATCTATCTTCCTTTTGTTGGTACTTTTTGCCTGATAATTATTAAGAATGGACTATACGAAAAAATTGTTCAAACTACAAGAAAACGAAAAGACCATCAGGCTATTCGCTTTAAAAGCGCTGCAAAAAAACCATCTATACCGTCTGCTGGGGTCGGGTGAAAAAAACCATCTCCATCAACAAGAGGGGCTGCTTTTTCTGGTAAAAAATCCTTTGCATTTTCCACTGCATATCCAGAGTGTTTTTGTAAAAAAGTATCTAGAATAACCTCATTTTCCTCTGGTTCCAAGCTACAGGTAGAATAGACTAAGGCACCACCCACAGACAGTAGAGCAGAAGCGTCGTTGAGTAGCCCCAGCTGTATTTTTTGATTTAGTAATACTTCTTCCTTTGCTCTGTTCCAGCGGATATCGGGCTGTCGGCGGATGACCCCCGTACCAGAACAGGGCACATCAAGCAAAATAGCGTCAAACTGGCCAGGTGACTCATTACTATATTGCTCCAAGCTCCCTTGAATAATTTCCACTTTGTTTTTCAAATGAAGCCGCCTCAAATTATCTCCGAGCAAAGAAAACCGCCTGCCATCAGGTTCCACAGCTATCAATTGGGCACCGCTTGGAATATTTTGGGCCATGGTACAGGTTTTTCCACCCAAGCCAGCACAAGCATCCAAATATCGTTTTCCCTGAAACGAACTAAGTAGAAATGCTCCAAGCTGGGCAGCTTCATCCTGTATAAAAAAAAGTCCTTCTGCATAGCCTGGCAGACCGGTCACAGGTCCGTTATATGAGTGGAGCACTAAACTCTCTGGGGCATATATACCCCTGTCTGCCTTCAGGCCATTTTCAATAAATAACGCTTCCAAATCCAAACAGCTTCCGAGGACGGTATTGACCCGCAAACAAAGAGGTGCTTGTTCATTATTAATCCGGCAAATTTCCCCTGTTTTTTCCTGACCATATTGTTTTTCCCACCTGGAGACCAACCACTTGGGGTGATTGAGAATTCTGGAAGAATTTTCCCCAGCATTTTCAGGAAGTGGCAGAGACAATCGCTTTCTGCCAATACTTCGCAGTACTCCATTGACAAAGCGTATCAACCAGGTCGGTTGTTTTTGCGCCTTGAGAGCCTTCACAGTTTCGTTGACAGCTGCAGACTCAGGAATTCGGTCTAAAAGCAGTAACTGATATGTACCTAAACGCAGGGCCATCAAGGTTTTCACTTTCATTTTCCCCAGAGGATGCTTGGAAAATTTTGAAATAATGACGTCCAGATATTCCATCTGCTTTAAGATCCCGTTAATCAGCTGATACATCAATGCCTGATCTTTCTGATCCACCTGCCGGATATATTTTTCAACATACTGATTAATAGGCTTCTTTTCCTCCTGCCAGAGACTGAGAATCTCTAACGCAGCGCATCTGGAAGAGAGAAAATCATGCTTTTTATTTATTTTTTTTTGTTTTTTCACTTCATATTTTCCTTCTGAAAAGATTCCTGTAACTATCTACTATATAATGATATTAACAATACTATAGCCCAAGATCGTTACTGGTTCCTCATATGACTTATAAACAAAGAGCAGATCAACAGACTAGATGATATTAGAAACCTGAGTTATTATCTCTCTCAGAAGAGACCCCATAAAATTAAAACTGTTTATAATGACCCAGACTGCCCTATGAAACAAAAAACTATCATACTCTTTTTCTGTATTTTCGCTCTTTTTGTGTCACGTGTAGTTACAGCAACAGAAGACATTGCCCTGCGCCTCCAGCAAAGTATTGTGGTCCTTGATCAAATTATCAAACAGGCACGATCGACCGTTACCGCTGAAACTCTCCCTCTACAGCAAAAACAGGAATACACTGTTTTTATTAATTACCTTGAAAACAGAGTGGCAAACGACTGTAAAGATCTAGCTACGCTGATAGGTGCCGAGGGAGTCAAAAACCTACCCTGCCTCGAATTAAGGGAATCCCTGGTCGATGCCAACCCACCGCCAGCACTCACTTCTTCTGAAAAAGTGAGCGCCCTTGAACAATCACTCTCTCAGGCACTTGGGGAATTTGATGAAATGCTCCTGAAAGAAGATGAAAAAATTGCCAGCAGAATACCCAGTCAGCGCGAATCAGGTGGTGGCGGACTGCCTGGAACCAGTGGCTCTGGACCGCGACGCCGAAGTTCCCGGTTGCGGGATCGCGGGCGACGATGGAGTAGGTGTGGGCCAGGGGATCGGCCAAGGCGGGGAGATTTCCACAGCATCTCCTGATGGTGAGCAACAAGGTTCTATAAAAACAAAAAAAGGCACTGACCAAACCGGTCAACAAACTGGCCTGCCCCCACAAAAAGGCTATGACAGAGATGACGATATTGTCGCCAGACAACTTCGGGAAGCAGCAGAAAAAGAAAGCGATCCGGAGCTGAAAGAAAAATTGTGGGAAGAATACCGTAAGTATAAAGAAAACATGTAGTAATATTAGAGAAATATTTTTTCACATAATACACTGGAGACTTTTATGGCAGTAAAACATTTTTCCAGATCTTTTTTGTTTCTGTTAATCACCGCTCTTCTTACTGGCTGCGCCACACTGCCTGGAAGCAGGGTGCAGGATCAGGTTGCTCCCCTGGTAACCGATACGGAGCTTGCCGATCATGAGCTGCTCGATGTTTCCATTAAAATTTTTGAGCCAGGTCAGCTGCCCCAAGACAGAGATAAAAGACGGGGACTGTCACCTGAAATCAGAAAGGCTGAGGCGCGTTTTATTCCTGTTCATCTCAAGTATACAATGCAGAGAACGGGCTATTGGGGAGTTGTACGGGTGGTGCCAGACAATGATTTCGGCAGTGAAATTCTGGTACGCGGAAAAATTGAACATTCTGACGGTGAAAACCTCTCTCTCACCGTCGAGGCTCTTGATTCACGAAATGTTACATGGTTTGAAAAAACCTATCTCAAATCAGTTAGCTCCCATGAATTCTATAATACAGAGCCTGAAAAAGAAGATACTTTCCAGGACCTCTTCAATACTATTGCCAACGATCTTGCTGAGTTTCGCAATAATCTCAGTAAAAAAGAAATTCAGGAAATTAAGGAAGTCGCAGCACTCCGTTTTGCCTCATCCATGGCTCCAGATGTTTTTAAAACATATCTAAAACAGTCTGATTCAGACCGTTACCAAGTGCTTAGACTGCCTGCCAGGGATGACCCCATGATGAAACGGGTTCGTTCCATAAAGCCAAGGGATGAGATGTTGGTGGATGCCATTAATGGTTATTATGATATTTATTACCGCGATCTCTGGGAACCGTACCAAAACTGGCGAAAATTTCGCAGTGAAGAGGTTGAAGCAATGCGTCAGCTTGAGCGCAAGGCCCTGACGCAACAGGTATTAGGTGTTGCTGCCATTGTCGGAGCCATTGCCCTTGGTGCATCCAGTGATAATGCTACGAGAACACAGACAGGAACACTGCGAGATGTGATGATTCTAGGAGGTGCAGCCTCCATTTACACTGGTACGCAAAAGTACAAAGAAACAGCAATGAACAAGGAAGTCATAGAAGAACTCGGGGCCTCTTTCTCTTCTGAAGCAGAGCCGCTTGTCATTGAAGTGGAAGGAGAAACCGTACGCCTGACAGGATCTGCTGAGCAGCAATACACAACCTGGAGAGAACTCTTAAAACAGATTTACGCCTCAGAAACAGGACTGATCGAGGCTGAAACAAGCAATTCTCATTAATCTTTTAAAGCTGAAAGGCTGGCTACATTGCTGCCTTTTTCAGCATATTGATACAACATGGAAGAAAAACCTAAACTGACACCTCCCGATTCCGGCCTGGAAGCAAAAAGCTCGGCAAGCAGGCGAGGTCTGTTTTTCCTTCTCTCGGCCTTTGTTCTCCTGCTTGGCTTATGTATAGTCGTTCTCTGGTATCTCCCTCAACAATCTAAAAAATCGTCTGTACCTGCAGAGCTCCCACCTTTATTGCAAACAGAACAGACTGAAAAACCCGAAACCACTCTGCCCAATCCAGCGCAGGGTGAAGCAGAACGCCTTCTTGCTGAGGCATTACGACTTATTTCACAGCTTGAGGTAGAAGACGCTCCAATTTGGGGGAAAAAAGACTACCTTTTTGCTCTTGAAAAAGTAGCCCAGGGAGACCAGCTTCTCCAGGGGAAGTTCTTTTACAGGGCTCAAAAGGCCTACAGAGACGCAAATTCACTTTTTCAGACACTCGGCAGATCCAAAACAAAATACTTTGAGGCTGCAATGGCAGAAGGAACTGCCGCTCTAAATCAGAGTGATGAAGAGGCTGCTATCATTGCTTTCGAGCGAGCTCTCTCCATTGATCCTGAAAACTCTGACGCTCAAAATAATCTCAAAAGGGCTCATAACCTCGGCCAGACCCTGCTCTTCTATCGTGAAGGACTGGAACTTGAACGGGCTGGGGATCCTCGGGCACTTTCTCTTTATAAGCATTCCCTGAGCATAGACTCCAAATTCCAGCCCAGCATCGAAGCAGTAAAGCGTGTTCAAGCAAATATTGACAACCATCTTTTTCAAGATTCCATGGGTCAGTTTCTCGAAGCCATTGAACAAAATAAACTGCCAGTTGCTCAAAAGGCACTGGCCCAAGCAGCAGCCGTCCGCCCTTCTGACCCTGCAGTTTTCGAAGGGCAAAAACGTTTGCAAGCAGCAGCAAAAGCTTTGAGTTTGTCGCTGCTCCAAAATGCCATGATACACCATTCCACCCAGGAAAATTGGCATAAAGTATTTGAGACCTGCGCAAAGGCACTCACGATCTCACCCAAGGCGCAGTTTGCCATAGACTGTGAAGAAAAGAGCAAAAAACGAATATGGCTCCATGACAAATTGACAGCTATACTTTCAAAACCTGAACGCCTGCAGGAAAATGCCCCATTGAAGGAAGCCCGACAGATCATGCAAATGGTCCAGATGATTCGGCAAGTTGGGCAAATTTGACCAAAAAACAGTTACACTTCGACCTGGCAGTTATCTGGTCAGCGGCAGCCGTAATGGCTTTCGGGATGTTCGTCTTCAGCTTGAAGTAACAACAGAGCAAAAAAACATAGAAATGAGGATAGAATGTAAGGAGCAGATTTGAACCGTATCATCGAAGTCCATTCTCAAGAAAAAACAAACACTTTTGAAGAAAAAGATTTGCCGCTTGCCCTTGGCTCTGGTGAAGATGCGCAGATCCTGCTTCCTGATTGCCCAGGTATTGTCGCCTATATCGGCCAGTCAAAAGGCCACCTGTTTCTTCAACCAGCAGGAGAAGCTGATACTCCCTTCCAGCTCTATCATAACGATGAATACCTTACAACTTCTGTCTGGATTAAGTCTGGTGACAAAAGCCAGCTCAACTCGCAGATCATACAATACACACTTTCCGGTGATCGGGTTATTCTTACCCTTGTTCCTGCAGATCACAAGCAACCCGTATTAAGTCCGCCAGCCTCTGCCCCTCCTGCTCGCAAGAAAAGGCTTCCTCGAGTAAAAAAAGACAACTTTGGTCCTCCTCAAAAAAAGAATTTTCTGTTCCGCTTTCTTTTCTTAACCCTCTTTTTACTCCTTCTGTGCGGCGTCCTTTTTGTTTTGCTGGCCAAACCATTTACCCCGGAGATAGAACCACAGCCTGACAGCCTGACTTTCAAAGGTTTCCCGCCACCTCTTAAGTTTAAGAAACGCTATTTGGCCTTTAAAGGAAGCTACACCCTGCTGGCGGAAAAGAAGGGGTATAAGCCTCTCAAAGAGGAAATCAAGTTATCCGGTGAGGAGTCCCAACATAGGAGTTTCAGACTGGAAAAAGAAGACGGACTTGTGAGCGTAAGCAGCAAACCTGCAGATGATGTTGCAATTGTGATAAATGGTAAGGAATTGGGGCAGACCCCTCTTAGCAACAAACCACTACCTGCAGGAGAGCATCGTCTTCAACTGACAAAGACTCTCTATAAGGAATTCAGCACAAGCATCACTGTGGAAGGCCTTGGCAAGAAACAACACTTCACCTTCACACTGAGTCCTGCCTGGGGCGATGTCCATTTCACGACCAAGCCCACCGGAGCTGACATCTATTTCCAAAAAAAGTTGCTTGGCAAAACCCCTGTGACAGTACAGCTCCCGGAAGGAAGGCAATCCGTTTCCTTGCAAAAGAAAAATTATGATCCCCTCGAGTTGCAACTTGATGTACAGGCAGGTAAAAAGCTGACACCAGCCCAGCTTACTCTTCAATTGACTCCAGCTTCCATTACGATCAATTCCTCTCCAACGGGAGCAGCCATTTCTGTCAATAATTCCTACAGAGGTATTACCCCCATCACCTTGGCTGTTCCCTCAAGCAAACAATTACACTTTGCCTTGAGTAAAGACGGCTATGACACTAAGCGGCAGACATTGCAGCTGACACCTGGTGAAAAGAAAACAATCAAGCTGTCGCTGGCAGCGAAGCCAGGGACTCTCTTTATTACCAGCACGCCTCCTGATGCCCAGCTCAGCATAGATGGTAAAAACCGTGGCAGAGCAACAGGTCGCCAAGAAATAAGCGTTGGCAAACATAATCTTCTCCTTGAGGCACCTGGCTATTTGCCGCTCAACAAAACAATTACAGTTCAGGATGGATTCAGTCAGCATATAGACCTGGAACTCCAGGCCTTGGTCAAGCCTGCTCCAAAAACCTCAGCAACTTCACAAGTAACGACACAGGAACAGACTCCAATCAAGCTCCCAAAAGAACAAGAGATTCATACTAAAAAACCTGCCTTTCCCATGATCCTTCTGCAAGGAGCAAACTTCACCATGGGCGCCAGCCGTAATGAAGCCGGCCGTAGAGCCAATGAACGCCTTCGCAAAGTGAAAATTAGCCGTCCCTATTACCTTGCACCAAAGCTGCTCACCAATAAAGAGTATCGCCAATTCAAACCTGGCCATAATTCTGGTCAGTTTAAGGGAAAAACTCTGAATGAAGACAAACAGCCTGTCGTCAATGTGAGCTGGCCGGATGCAGCCCGCTACCTGAACTGGCTGTCCAGAAAAGATGGACTCCAGCCATATTACAAGGAAAGCAATAAATCTCTGATTGTGGCGACGCCGGAAACATCCGGCTACCGTCTTCCCAGTGAAGCAGAATGGGCCTTTGGAGCACGCCTTGGTCCCCGGCAAAGTAACGCTGCAAAGTATCCCTGGCAGGGAACTTTTCCTCCTCCTGCCAAAAGTGGCAACTATGGAGATGAATCTGCAAGAACGCTGTTACCTGTTGTCCTGAAAAGATACAACGATACCTTTCCGACAAGCTCACCTGTTGCGAGTTTTAGTCAAAACCAAAATGGCTTATTTGACATTGGTGGTAATGTCTCAGAATGGTGTCATGACTTTTATACACCCTATGGAGGGTTTGGGCAGACTGTCAGTGAAAATCCAGTGGGGCCGGCGACGGGTACCCATCATGTAGTGAGGGGATCAAGTTGGCGGGATGCCACGCTCACAGAGCTTCGGCTCAGTTATCGCAGTTACAGCAAACAGGCACGTGATGATATAGGCTTTCGGGTTGCCAGGTACCAGTAAATTACATTCTGAACTGGAAATTACTGGTATTATTAAAAAGAGAGAAAAATTTTACCCAGGATGGATGTCACCTGCGAGCTGGATATGTTAAATATTTTTTGATTACCACTAAAGCTCAGTTGGAAACTAAAAGATTTTTATTTTTCCGTTTTTATTCGGGAGACAGAATAATTTTCGCTGATAATACGCGAAAAAAATTCGGTCCCCTTACGCTTAGGAAAAATTTAGGTAAGCGCTCACTCCGATCTGTCTCCCGGTGTTAATTAAGCTTTTGTGGTAATCACAAAAAAATTGGAAAAACAATTAAAATGGTAAACAGATTTGCTTGCAGCACCCTGATAATACTGAGTCTTTTCTTCATTACTTCGATTTTTGCTGCAGAGACTGACAAAAAAAACATTGAGCCTTCAAAGATAGAGAAAGATGTCGCTAATAAAACCAAACCAAAAACAGCTCTCCAGAAAACAAAAAAAAGTAAGCCCCTGAACTGGCCGCAGCCATTTGTGCCAACAGAAAAAATAGGGGCAGACAGTGTGATCTCCTTTCCTGCTGATATATGATTTTTTTACAAACAAGCAAAGCTTCACGACCTGGTATAAAAACGGTGCCTGTATATGAATAGAAAACAAGTTCCTGTCGAATTAATTTTTCAGATTTTTTCTCTCCTGATTGCTTTTATTCTTGTCCACGGAACCTATGTGACCCTTATCAGGCCGCAGGCAGATACATTTATCGCCCACGAACATAAACAAATGTCCCATGATCGTGACTATGTGCAGAAACGTAATTTCTA
Source organism: uncultured Desulfobulbaceae bacterium (assembly GCA_947260045.1). Lineage (GTDB taxonomy): Bacteria > Desulfobacterota > Desulfobulbia > Desulfobulbales > Desulfobulbaceae > CAMYOP01. The sequence continues at coordinate 6,314 of CAMYOP010000081.1, read as the reverse complement.
TGTGGTCATGCGTGATTATGAGCAGGAAGCCTGTGTGGTTCTCATGCTCTGGGCCTTTGCTATCCTGGGTTACAAATCGCTCTCCGGCTGGCGTCAACAGCGCCTCATGGATCAGGATATTCTTCAGCTTCCCGAAAATCTTCCCATTGGCCCTGAAGACACCCGCGAGCTGATTAAAAGGATAGATGAATTACCGCGCCAAACAAACTCATATCTCCTGCCGCGTGCACTGCGTGCAGGCATTGGGCGCTTTGCCGCTACCCATAATGTCCAGGACAGTGCCACGGCGATGCGGACAGCCTGCGAATCTGAAAATGACCGCCTGGAAGCCGAACTCTCGACCATCCGTTATATTGCCTGGGCCATTCCATCTGTGGGTTTCATCGGTACAGTTCGCGGGATAGGCGCCGCTCTTTCCCAGGCAAACCGCGCTGTAGAGGGTGATATAACAGGTGTTACCCAAAGCCTCGGTGTTGCCTTCAACTCAACCTTTATTGCCCTGGTAATATCCATTGTGCTCATGTTCTTTATCCATCAGCTCCAACTCATGCAGGAACGTCTTGTCCTGGATACTGAAGCCTACTGTGATACCAACCTGATCACGCGGCTGCGGATTAATCTTCTGCCCTGATTACGACCATGGGCTCCCGCAAGCATCGTACTGTTTCATCTTTCAACCTGTCCTTTCTCGACATTATGTTCTGTGGTTTTGGTGCAGTTGTCATGCTTGTGCTCATCATTAATTCCAATATTAAAAGCTCCCGAGAAGTCAAACATAAGGATTTGAGCGCTGAAGTCATGCGCCTTGAAAAAGAAGTGAAAGCTGGCGAACTCTATTTAGCCGAGCTCCAAAACAGCTTTGACGAAATAGAAGAGGAATTTGTAAGCGCCCAGGGCAAAGGCGATATAATCCTCTCACAGATAAAGCAATTCGAGCTTGAGCTGGCAACATTTCACAATGAAACACTGGCCAGGAAAAAACATGTAAATGAACTGTCATCGGATCTGAAAACTCTTGATAAAGAGCATAAACGCCTTGGAGCTGAAGTTCAAAAAGATCAGGAACAGGGAAGCAAGGTTCTGCGATTTGTCGGCCAAGATAACAGACAGTATCTGACCGGCCTCAAACTGGGCGGTAAACGTGTTCTCCTGTTGATAGATGCTTCAGCTTCAATGCTTGACCGCACCATTGTCAATATTATCCGGCAGCGCAATCTTAATAAATCACTCAGACAGCAGACGGCCAAATGGCAGCAGGTGGTACGGACAGCTCACTGGCTTTTAGCAAATCTGCCAGCCGAATCCAGTGTAAACATGTACACCTTTAACACCAGCGCTCAACCTGTTCATCCTGATACGGCCAACAGATGGATACCTATCACTGAACGCACAACCATTGAAGCAATGCTTACAGGTCTTAAACAGGTAGTGCCTGAAAAAGGGACAAGCCTGGTCAATGTTTTCAAAATGGCAGCAAGGCTTAAACCACGACCAGACAACATCATCCTGCTTACAGACGGCCTCCCTACCCAGGGCCAAAAAGCTGTGAGTAAAGGGGTTGTTTCTGGCGAAAAAAGGATACAGCTTTTTCATGAGGCAATACGCAGCATACCGCCAAAAATTCCTGTGAACACCATCCTCTATCCCATGGAAGGTGATCCCATGGCTGCGTCACTTTTCTGGAAGCTGGCCGTGGACAGTGGCGGCTCTTTTCTTACACCCACCAGGGACTGGCCATGAAGAAAAAAAATCGCCTTCTGGATGTCTTCAACCTCTCCTTTCTTGATGTGGTGTCCTGTGGATTTGGCGCAATTATTCTTCTGCTTGTTATATCAAAGGTTTCCGAACCCATTGCTCTTGAAAAAATAAGCAGCGATTTGAGTGGTCTGGTCACCGAACGTAAAAAGCAGATTTTTGAATTACGCGGTCAGGCCAAGGTTTTAAACCGTGAACTACGGGCCAAACAAAATCAACTCTCCCAGTATCTTGAAAGCATTGCCCGTTTAGAGGGCGATCTATCGTTAGTTCGCGGTAAGTACAAAAATGCAAAAACTGAAATGATTTCTCAGAGCCGTATTGCAAAACAAATGCAAAGCGCCAAACAAAAGCTGACCGAAGATATGCAAAAGTTACGCGATGTTGAAAAACCAATGGTCTTTAACTCAGTGATTGGCGGAGTGCCAGTGGACAGCCAGTATATCATTTTTGTGATCGACACATCTGGTTCCATGCAACGCTATGCCTGGCCTCTCGTTCGCAAAAAAATGGCGGAAATCCTCAAAATATATCCCCAGGTGAAAGGGCTGCAGATACTAAACGATATGGGCGACTATATGTACTCTCAATATGCTGGCCGCTGGATTCCCGACACTCCGGCAAGGCGTAGATCCATCCTCTCGCGCCTTGGCAGCTGGGCACCTTTTTCCAATTCCAGTCCGGTAGAGGGCATTACCAGCGCAATTCGCCGCTTTTATGCCTCAGACAAACGAATTTCCATCTATATCTTTGGTGATGATTTCTCCAGGGGATCAATTCAACAGGTGGTAGGCACTGTTGATCGTATCAATAAAGTCTCTGCCAAGGGTGAAAGACGTGTTCGGATTCACGCAGTCGGTTTTCCCGTCCTCTTCCAGGATAGGGAGGCAGGGTTAAGTGTCGCCAGGTTTTCCGCCCTCATGCGGCGACTGGCAGAAGACAATAACGGTAGTTTTGTTGGCCTCAGTAAACTCTGAAAGAATTCCACCATGCAATATTGAAACACTTTTGGTAAGATTCACCTATTAATTGAGTGAGTTTTGCAACATAAAGGGTTTAGTAAAAATTGAGATTTTCCCAATACCTGCTGATACTCGCAGCAACAGACTAGCAAAAACACAAGACCTTTGACCCGAAATAAGGCGATACAAAAAAACAAACACCATACAATACGCGGTGAACCAATGAAAAAAGTTATAAGACTCCAGCTTTTCCATAGTATCACCATACTCTTACTTCTCTGTTTACTGAGCCCTCAAACTGCGCTGGCTGTATACGCAGCTTTTGATCTCAGGCATAGCATGGGAACCGGTATGGAGAATCAGATCATAACCATATATACAATGGAAAACAAAATAGTTGGAGACGCAATCTACCAAGCTTCAGCAGGGGTCTGGTATTTCGACTTTCCCAAAAGAGATACAAACTATATCGCCAGATGGGATGGTGGCAGCGCTAATATAAAATCACCTTATTTTTCACAGAGTGAAGGGATAGTGGGTGGTGGTATCGCAGCTGTCTCCATTGCCGGAGTTGCCGCCTTGATTGTCAGTGCTGATACATCCACAGAAACACCTGCTGTTGCAGCCACTGAGATTCCACTCTGTGAAGAATTAAACGGTACCTACAACTTCAACGGATCAGAAACAGTTGATACCTGTAACACAGATGGGGTTGATATTTCAGGCACCTCTCTTTTTCAATGTTCCGCAGGCCGTAACCTGACCATTCAGGCAAGAGCCCGTATGGTTGGCCGCTATAGGTCAAGGGGCGACATCACTGTTTCGGGAAGAGGATCAAATTACGGGGAAACTTTTAATGGAACGGCACGAAAAACATCTGCGGGGACGGATGGCTCGATAGTGGTAAGAGGTGAGTTGATCTTTGATTATGATAACGGATGCCAGACGGTATATCAGACCACATTTAGCAAACAGTAAAAAAAGAAAGATAGGAAACTTCAGAGGGTAAAAATAAAAATACCCCGCACTGCAGTACGGGGCTATATAAAAAAACAACTGGTGCAAACCTGTTGTGCTTTTCTTGGCTCCTCGGGAGGGACTCGAACCCCCGACAGGGTGGTTAACAGCCACCTGCTCTACCAACTGAGCTACCGAGGAACAAAAATACAGTTGGTCATCTGCACTTGAGGTGCCTTTAATAGCATAGTGGTTTTCCTCAGTCAAGAGAAAGTTTTAATAAATAATAAATTACAGAAAAGGCTTGCGTTAGAACAAAAAAACTTGTATCAACTACCTCACTTTTTCGAGATATAAATCCCGAATTCAAAAATCGGGGCGTAGCGCAGCCTGGTTAGCGCGCCTGCCTTGGGAGCAGGAGGTCGTAGGTTCGAATCCTACCGCCCCGACCATTTTTTCCCAGCCATTTCAAGAATTTAGACACGCACGGTTGTCGTTTGGTGGTATCACGCTAAGCGTATATTACCTTTCAAGTATTCTACGTATATACAGCAGTTCTCTTTTCCCTGTAATTTTGATTGTCCCTAACAAATTCAGGCTATTTCTTGCCAGCCCCTCTTTGCCATTCTAGCTTTACGCTTGATTATCGGTGCGGCAGAAATTTATCCTAAAACATTGATAACGGTTAAGAATTTCATCATTTATGAAAAATATTATATCCCCAGACTTATGTAAAAAATGTGCTCAATGTTGTAAAAATTTTCCTTTTGTTGAATTGTCTAAAAATGACATTAATATGTTAGAAAAACGTACAGAGTTACATTGTGATGTGTTTACAAACTCAAAATATGAAGCAGCAGAAGAATATTTTTTACAATTTAAAGAAAATGGTGATTGTTTCTTTTTAGTTTATGAGAAAGGCATTTATGCATGCGGAGTTTATGAAGCACGGCCCGGAATTTGTAAAAAATATCCATCAGAACCCCTTCAGAGAAAAGTCTGTGATGCACATATGGGGAAATTTCTGAGTCAAAATAGAGAAATATTTTCACTGGCAAAAGTTTAATTGTTATAGACAAACTACAAGTTAAGACTATTCCTGACAGGGAATCGCATTAGTGGAGCGGCTGGTCTTGGAAGGACATACATTGATAATGTATGAAATTAGCACTTATTCGATTCGAGCACGGTCTATTTTTTACTTTTTAACTCATTCAAGGGCAGAGCAGTCATCATTGCTTTACCCTTACTTATTAAATCCTTTTAAAACACTACCTGGAAAAGCAAAAGGATAAAGAATTAAAAGGATTGAGCCCCGCCACTCAAACCATTTCATTCCCAAAATTTTCCTCCTATATTTTTTTATTTTGATGCGATTTTTCTTTAGAAATTCATTTCTCACAAAACACCTTTTACAGATACAGTATCGGTAAAAGGAAAGAAAGCACCACCCACATCAGTATAACCAATGGTATGCCAACTTTGAGAAAATCAGAGAAAGCGTATTCTCCTGCGTTCATGATCAAAAGGTTGGTTTTATAGGCCATGGGGGTAGCAAAACTCATGTTTGCTCCAAATAATACCGCAAGGACAAATGGTTCCAGTGGCAGCCCCATCTGACTGGCTATGGAAATTGCTATGGGTGTGCCAATGACCGCAGTGGCATTGTTGGAAATAATATTTGTAAAGATGGCCATCAGCAGCATCAATCCACTGATTACATAAGCTGGTGAAGAATTTCCAGCCAGTAGAGTAAAAATGGAAGCGAGATAGTCCGCACCTCCAGTTTTCAGCATTGCATTGCCCAGTGCCAAGCTTGAAACCACAATCAGAATAACCTGAGCACTCAGGGCACGAGTCGCATCACGCCAAGAAAGGCAACCTGTCAATATCATCAGCAGTGCACCAAGGGTAGCGCTGATGGCTATGGGTAAAATACCAAAGGCGGCGGTAAGGATTATTCCCTTCATGATAAACATGGCAAGTGGAGCTTTCTTGGAAAATGGCAAATCCATAGCAGAGTCTAAGACCAGCATCTTGGTACTTTTTTTAAGATCAGAAATTTTCTCCATGGAGCCTTGCACCAGCAAAATATCTCCAACCATTAAATGGAGATCCAATATTCTGTCATGAATTCGCTTCATATGCTTTCCCGTGCGATGAACAGCAAGAGGAACCAAACCGTGTTGATCGGTAAATCGATAATTATTTAGAGTTGAACCATTGAGTGGTGACCCCTGTATAATAACCACTTCTGCTACCTGTTGATCTTTTGCCTGGAGAGGATGTTCTTCATCTATTGGCGTATCTTCAGAGTCAACAGGATACAGTGTACCTTTAAGAAGAGTCTCAAACTCCTTAAGATTTTCAGGTGTGTCTTTGAGCACCAGATGGTCATTCTCCTGAAGCACCACATCAGGAAGCGGCATCAACATGTTGCCATGGCCTCTTTCAACAGCCAAAACTCTCATGGCGCCATCAGAAAGCTCCCGCACCTGCGATAAAGAACTGCCGACAATGGAACTGTCCTCCAACACCGCAAGATGCGCATCAAATATTCTGGGGGAAGTATTGGAAATGGATATATCCCGCTTTGCTATTAAACGAGGTGCGATAAGCCAGAGATAAAGAATTCCGACA
>CAMYOP010000080.1 GCA_947260045.1 uncultured Desulfobulbaceae bacterium | reverse complement strand
AAATTAACACACCTGCCTTATAAATTTTTTAGCATTAGCAAAAAGTTATTTTTGATAAAAAAAAATTCCTCGGAGTTAAATCAACTCTTTAATGATTTATTTTTCCGCCTTATGCTAACCCCTGCAAGCCCGGCTATGCCTGTGCCAAAAAGTAATATAGTGGCTGGCTCTGGAACAGGTGCTACAGAAGTTATTTTGGTAGAGAAATATGCATAATTTTGAGCATTATTATCACCTGCCCATATCCACTGCGCAGCGCTGTTGACAGCAGGTCTTGTTCCCCAAGGTGAGACTCCGTTAGCTCCAAGAGCTGTTAATGAGGTCAAGTAAGGCTGCCCCCACCCGACATTGTTGCCACTCCAGTCAGTTGTATTAGTGAGCAACAAAGTTGTGTTGTTAGCAAACTCATGGTCTCCACCCGACAAGGAGAATTCTCCGAGTAATCCAGCTGGTCCTCCTAAATCATAAGCGTAGATATGAAGATAGTAATCGTTTCCAGCACTGAGTGTTGTTGTATCGGTAAATGTAGAAGGCCAGTTTGCGCCACTGCCAAAGCTTGTGCCAGCAATAGTATCATCCGTTGACAAATATATCACATATCCATTGTCTGTGTTGGTTTTCGATGTTAGTGTCGTTGCACTAACCCCCCCAACCATACTCACAAAAAGCAAACCAGCCACCAATCCAGATAAAAGTTTCTTTTTCATTTTTTCTCCATATTTGAGTTTGAGAATTAAAATTACTTTAAACACTAGTAGACAACAAAAATGACACCTTTTCATTCTTTATCTTCGTTTTGCCATTTTTTAACCAACTTTTACGCCACTCTTAAAAGTACGAAAGGAAAGGAGTTAATTTCTTGCTATATCATCTGTAAAAGTAAAATTTACACGCCAAACCCTCCTGTATTTTTGTTTTAATACCTTAAACTTATCAGAGTCTTAAGGGTTTTTTCTTTTTTATTGATGAAATGTTCGAGCTAAATACTTACTCCTGGAATAGCAAGCCCGATAAGGTAAGAACTCAGGTAGGCAAAAAAACCAACACTCAACATCTCCAGACCTGACTTGAACCAGTTGACGCCTGTCACGAATTTTTTCAATGCACCGGCTGTAAAAAGACCAAAGACCGTAATGCCTGTTGCAATGTAAAAAGTGGATTGGGGTGCAACCCCAAGCGGTATGCAAAAAAGATACGGCAGGGTTGGAAAGGCCGCACCTGCAATAAAGGCAAAAAAGATTATCAGGGAGGATTTGAATTCGTTTTCCTCTTCAACCCCTGCTACTCCAAGTTCTGCTATGACCATTTCCTGGGTCCATATTTCTTTGTTTTCGCTCAGTTTGGCCACTATCTGATCCAGCAAGTCTCCCTGAAAGCCCTTGCGTTCGTAGATGAGGCGCAGTTCTTCTTTTTCCACATGGGGACATAATTCTATTTCCAGTTGTTCCTGCTCAATTTCATGGCGCTAAAAATCTTTTTCGCTCTTACTACTGACATATTCACCCGCGGCCATACTCAAAGCCCCGGCAACAGTAGCGGCAAGAAGCGTAATAAGCGTTTTTGGTTCCTGGCCGGCACCGACAACCCCTGCAAGCAGAGCAAAGATTGACACAACACCGTCGTTGAGACTAAAGGTAGCCTGACGAATCAGCTCACCGCCTTCCAAGTGGAATTTTTCTTCAAAAGCCATATTTATACCTTGCTATAGAAATAGGAGTCATGGCCGCAAACTGGACATATCTCTTCGGGTGTTTTTTCCTCATACACCAGACTGCCGCAAACTCTGCACAGGTAGAAGTTTTCAGGATTGCGGTCTTCCTTGTTAGATAGTTGTTTGCTGGCAAATTGCAGGAGAGTGAGGTGAACCTTTTCGGCATCCATGGCCCAGATCAGGGAAAGAAGTGCTATCTTTGCTACAAAGTCTTTGCCATGACATTTTTTAATCTGAGCAATAAATGAAGGGTACATGGAGCTTATTTCTTCATGTTCCCCCTGGATAGCTTCAATATTTTCAGCAAGGCTGCCAGTGATTATGGGCTCATCAATTTTGACCTTCAGTTGAGGCTCATGATTTTTTTCCAGGGCTCGCTGATGGTTGCCTATATGAATGGCCTCTGCCCTTGCCAAACTGGTAAAGAGCTTGGCAATGCCTGGGAAACCAATATTTTCTGCCTGGCTCCCAAATGATTCATAGCGTTTTTCAGCGTAGGATTCCCCCTGAATAGCTTTTTGCAGGAGTTGGGTGACTAGTTCCCTTGCACTATGCGGCTACAAATTTAATTTTATAGCAGGCAATTTCAACAAAAGTGTGGCTGGCGGTAAGCCTCCTTGGGGATATACTATATTGTTTTGGCCTTTTTTTCAGCTATATGGAAACTTGTTCAAAAAGCTAACATGTCATTTTTCAAGGGAATCCATTTTTTCTAGCAGAGCAAGAATAGTAAGTCTTGCTGTGGTGGGAAGTTCATCTAAGGAAGAAATATTTTTCAGCGATTTCCTTGCTTCTTGAAAGTGGCCACATTTAAAGAGGTTGCGGGCATGGAGGAGTTCCATTTTGTAGGAGTAGATGTCACGACGGATAAAGAGTTTATCCTTTTTGCTGGATTTGTCAGCCATTGCCCGACTTGAAAAAAGCAACGCCAGGTTTGGCTTTTTTATTTTTTGATAGTGGAGTGATATTCGAAAAAGGGGTTCAATTCTGTGGGGCCGCAATTCAAAAGCCGTCAGGTAATGTTCCAGAGCATTTTCCCATTTGCCCATTTTTTCAAAGGCAATTCCCGTTTTGTAATGGGAATAGAACACTTCTTCGCGCCAGCCACCAAGGCTTATTCGTTTTTTGTAGGCGCGAATAGCTTTTTCATACTGTTCAAGTTCTAAGCATGACTGGCCGAGGTAGAAATAACTTCTAGAATCTTCAGGATTTTTTTGAAGTGATTGCTCCAGCAGGTCAATGTCTCGTTTATACTTCACCTGCCTGCTGTGTCCTGATGATTTATCAAAAAGCCTGATCATTTTTGTTTGTATTGTCTTTCCTTGAAAGACTAATTTTTCATGGGTCAGACCCTTATAAAGGGCGTCGGCATCCTTTCTGAGGAGCATTGGTTTAAAATAGGAAATTCTGTCACTGTAGATTTCAAGCGCATAGACCTTGCTTGTCAGTTTTTCTTTCCATTTTGCATCATGGACTTCCAGTTTGTGATCTGCATCAACTCGCAGAATATAATCAAATACCCCTGATGACTTATAAGCAGATTGCAAGGCTGTGTTAAATGCATACTCAAAGTTTATAAATTCTATTGTGTGAAGTTCACCTGGTATGTTGTGACGTTTCATGATTGAGGTGATAAGGGAAACAGTATTGTCTGTGGAACCCGTATCACAGATAACATAATAGTCAATTGCAGTGACCAGGCTTTGCAGGGTATCTTCAATGATGGCTGACTCATCTTTGACAATCATGTTCAGACAAACTTTGGAATAGCTCATTGCTCTGCCTTTTGTTTTTTGCTGTCAGGAAACAATCCCTCTTCTTTGCAATACTATGCGTTAAAAGGAGATCAGAGTCAAATAGGATTGAGCATGACAGGTTCGCAAAAAGTCTGTCACTACCAGATGGCTGGAGTAAGAACATGAGATCAGCATACGGAAAATGGTAATTATTTAGTTGAGGTCGCGTATATAGAGAAGTGCCATAATGGTAATGATCAGAACTTCTACCCAAACATCACATATATTTAACTTTGAATAGTGAGGAGCATCCTGCTAAAATATCATTATTCTTTACGGCTAGTTCCAGTATGCAAGCTTCAGGTGATTTCAAGCGGTTTATGTGGTCGTTTCCTGTTGAAATATAAGTATCAATCAATCCACAGCGTTGGTAAGAGATGAATGATAAAGAAATAGCTCATTTTGGCGCAAAATTTCTCAGTAGTATCACTGGTCATGATGGTCGCTTCAAGTACAGGTATAATCCTGAAAGAAATGTAGTTCATGAGGGGTATAACGTCTTGCGGCATGCTGGAACCATCTGGTCCATGCTTGATGTTTTTTCGCAGACAAAAGATGAACAGCTCCTGGATGCTGGGAAAAATGCAGTGACCTACCTGTTAAACAACTACCTGCAGTTTTTCAGAACATATAATAATGCCTGCATCTGCGAAGACAATAAGGTCAAGCTTGGTGGAAACGCACTTGGTATTATCGCCTTGGCCTCACTGTATAAGATAACTAACGATGAGTTTCTAATCTCAGTATCTAAGCGGCTAGCCCATTTTATGATTGCTGTGCGCGAGCCAGATGGCGACTTGATCCATAAAAGATATTTTCGTTCAGGGAAGATTTCTGCTTTCAGGTCAATGTACTATACCGGTGAGGCCTTGCTCGCCCTCCTGATTCTTCATAATATTACAGGTGATGAAAAATTGCTTGCGGTGGTGGTTGAAATCGAGCAGATGCTGGCTCCCAAAAATTATGGGGTTGAAGAGCACTCACACTGGATGCTGTATGCTTTGGCAGAACTTTCTAAAATTGATAATTCAGAAATGTATTATACCCATGCTGCTGCAATTGCAGAAAACATTCTTGATTATCCTGACTACCTGTCCTGGGGCAGGAGTACGCCAATAGCATGTCGCAGTGAAGGGCTAATTGCCTTTGTCAATATGGTGCGTCCTGATGGAGTTGATGATACTATTCTTGTTGAAAAATGTATGGAGCAGATTCGCCACAACCTGAGCTGCCAAAAGTCTTACCTGCTGCCAGATGGAGCTTTTATCAGAGGAGGTGCTGACAGGCGGAGACATGAGGTTCGAATAGACTATGTACAGCATAATATTTCATCTTTTCTCCATTTCTCTGAGCTTACTTAAGCATTGATAATGTTTTCAAAGATAGCCAAACAGCTTCTGCTGGTATACATATTAATTACCCTTGGCGGTCTGTTTATCCATTTGAAAATACATCCACCTGCAAAAAGTCTCTATTTCTGGTGGGCGTCACCTGTGAATATTGTCAGTGTGTTCCTCATCCCTGCTCTTTTTCTTCGGGCTGGAACAGCTGCCTGGGGTGTGTTGCTCAATGCAATGGTGGTTGGAATTGGCACCGTAGGAATGGCCTATTTTTCCATCCTCAATTTTGAAGGACCTCTCTCCATTTCAGCTATTTTTTTAAAAACCACACTGCCTGATATTCTGATTCTCTGGGCCAAGATACCCCTTGCCTCCTTACTGTATCAGGCTGTCAGCCAAGTGGATGTTGGTAAACAGGCGAGAGGGAGCTGAAATGCCTCCAATTGAAGATAAAGCAGGCGCGCTTTCTCCAGCTATGCGTAATCTTATACGAGCCTTAATTATAGTACTTGTATTAGGCTTTTTCATTGGCGCAGCCTGTATTCCGTTTTTCTATCAGTCGACATCCATGTGGTACAAGTTCGGAGTTGACCGTATTCTACTGCGTACTGGTAAGGTAATTGGCATGCTGGCAGCCTCACTCTTGCTTTTGCAGCTTTTGCTTGCAGCCAATCTTAAGATAGTGACAGTAGTTTTTCCTCGGCCAAAACTTATCAAGTTGCATAAGTTCAATGCTGGGCTTCTTGCAGTACTTGCACTGATCCATCCACTGTTTATTTTTGCTCCTGAGGATATCAGCACCATACCACTTGAATGGAAATACTGGCCGGAAATAGTCGGCGCTTTTCTGTTACTTCTTATCTGGTTTATCTTTACTACTGGGAGGTGGCGTGAATTTTTACAGTTATCTTTTCCAGCGTGGCGCCTTTTTCATCGCATAGCAGTTATCACTGCCTTTTTTCTTCTAGCTCTTCATGTGTTTTTTGTCAGTGACACCTTTCAAGCTGGCCTGCCTCGTTACGCAGTGTTTCTTTCTCTTGGATCATATTTCTGTCTATGGCTTTGGCTTCGTATCAGAACATTTTTGGGGAAGTGATAATAGGTATACCGAAAATCCTGACGACACTTACAAATGAACAGGGAGCTGTCTTGTCATTTAACCTATTCATACATACTCTTTTCAACAGAAGAAGAGATGTTTGATAGACACCATCAGCCTTTTTAATCAAGGGGTGAAAGAGGTCGGTAGGCAGTAGATCTATATTTTCGCCTATGCGTTCGTATTTATTGAAACTTAGTTATGAGTGCGAGCCAGGTAAAAACAGGCAAGACATGTAAGGAGGATAATCATGAAAAGGATGAATCGAGTTGTCCTGGTCGTTTTTTCGTTTTTTTTATTTACAGCGTTTTCAGCCCAAGCCGTAGAATATGAGTTTGACAAAGCTCACTCAAGTTTTCGCTTTGGGGTTCAACACATTTTTTCAACAGTGTCTGGTCATTTTGAAGATTATTCAGGCAAGGTTGTTTTTGATCCTGCAAATCTAAGTGACAGTACCTTTCATTTTGTAATTGAAGTTAAAAGTGTACAGACTCAGATTGGCAAACGGGATAATCATCTTCGTTCAGGTGATTTTTTTGATGCTGGAAAGTATCCGCAGATTACGTTTGCAAGTAATGCTGTAACACATGTTGGTGGTCCCAATTATAATGTTGCAGGGAAGCTGACAATGAAAAATGTCAGTAAAGATATAGTTCTACCTGTTGTTTATCATGGCACAAAAGGCCATCCCATGGAAAAATCAAAAAATGTGGCTGGTTTTGATGCTAGCGTGACAATCAATCGTCTGGATTATCATGTGGGTGATGGAAAGTTTTTTGATATGGGAGTCGTGGGCAAGGATGTGAATATTTTCGTATCACTTGAAATGCTTAGCAAAAAATAACATCCTGAAAGTGTTTTCCTGTGGTCTTATTATAGGACCTCGGGAAGAAGTTGGCAGGGTACTTGTTTTTTATTAAATTAACTATGATATTGCTCTCACCGTGCGACCTTTTGCTTGAAAAGGTTGCGCGGTCTTTTTTTGCAGGGTTATTTTGAAGAGAGTTATGCCTGAATACCTTTTCAGGCCATCTCGGGGACTTACTATTTTTATATTTGCGCTTGGGAAGTATTTTGTCTGACTACGTCAGTTTCTCTGTCATTTTCCTCATTGTTTTTTCAGCAGCCTTTACCCAGGGAGTTGCTGGGTTTGGCAACGCCCTGGTGGCTGTGCCGCTTCTTGCCTTTTTCTTGCCCCTGCGAACCATTGTTCCTCTGACCATTCTAAGTGGCTTGATCATTACGATTTTTTTAAGTTGGCGTTTGTGGCCGTACATAGATCGTAAGAAGATCCTGCCTCTGATCATTGGCTGTATCCCCGGAGTTGTCGTGGGAAGCGTGCTTCTGAAAAATTTACCACAGGATATTTTGCGAATTCTTCTGGCAGGCTTGCTGATCCTCTATTCATGTTACAGCCTTTTTTTCAAGACAGGTAAGATAGTTCAGGCCAGGAAAAGTCTGGCGATTGGGGCTGGTTTTGGAACAGGTCTGATAGGTGCAGTGTTAAGTGCAGGAGGCCCTCCCACAATTATCTACACAACTCTCACAGGCTGGAATAAAGATGATATGAAGGCAACTCTTTCGGGCTTTTTTCTCTTTACTGGCCTGTATATAGGGACCGTCCATTATCTGACAGGGGTTACGACCTCTGAGGTTATACAGTTGTTTTTTCTTACCCTGCCAGCCGTGCTGGCAGGGGTTTGGAGTGGCTCCCTTGTCTATGATAAAATAAACACCAGCCAATATGTGCGTATCCTTTTGGTAGGCTTGTTCATCATGGGCTGTCTTTTTATGATTCCCTCGGGACCAGTTTGATTTTTATTGCTTACAGATAATAAAATGGGCATTAGTGTTTTGAAAAGTATGTGCTAATTTGCTTATTTTTTTGTTGTTTTTGTGTATCTTTGATGTCTTCTGGTGAGGTCTAAAGACTTGTCATAAAAGATATTGTCATGACTTATATATCTGTCCAAACCCTGTAGGAGGGAATCAAGGTGAAATATCTCTGGCTCATTCTTTATTTTCTTGTCCTTATCTGGTCTGGAATAAACCCAAAGGATTATTTTACCTGGCTCTTGGAAGTGTTTCCCGCTCTTATTGGTCTTGTTGTTTTAGGACTCACCTTTAAGACGTTCCGCCTTACAAATTTGACTTATATCCTTATACTCATCCATTGTATTATTCTTATGGTGGGGGGGCATTATACCTATGCCGAGGTGCCCCTTTTTGATTGGCTTAAGGAATATTTTGAGCTGGAAAGAAATAATTACGATAAGGTAGGGCATCTTGCCCAAGGCTTTATTCCCGCTATAATTACCCGGGAGATTTTGCTTCGTAAGGAAGTCATCGTAAAAGAAAAATGGTTAGCATTTATTGTGGTCTCAATATGTCTTGCCATCAGTGCTTTTTACGAGCTTCTTGAATGGTGGGTTGCAGCCTTAAGTGGAGAATCCGCTGAAGCATTTCTTGGAACCCAGGGTTATGTCTGGGATACACAGTCGGATATGGCCCTTGCTCTGCTTGGGGCAATCCTTTCACTGGTGATTTTCACGAAACTGCATGATGCACAACTTGCTGAATTGAAAAAGTAAAAGATCATTTTTTTTGTGAAGCTTTGTCTGCAATCTTTCTGGAACAACAAGTGATGGTATCACTTAAACTGTTTTAGTATCTGAAAAAAATATTTTGTCGCTCTCAATTGGAGGGAAAGTTCTACCATGTCAATTAAATTGATTGCTGTTGATCTCTACCGAGCCCAAAAGGCTGTCTGGAAATTGGAAAAAGAGTTGGAGGAAGCAACTCTTAAGGATAAAGAAGCTATTAAGCGTAAATTGCGACAAGCACAGGCAGAGTGGCAGCAGCTTCGAAACATCATGGATGGAGAAAAAAGGCCATCTGTCTTTCGTAAAAAACCTCACATCCTCTAGATAATGACTGAGTTTTTAGACCCTAAATTGTTTGGCTTGACAGCCAGAACTGTGCTTGAAAAAATTGATGAGAGGACCATCGCTTTAATTGTCGACAGAAAAAGCAGAATTATTATGAGCGACGGTAGAAAGATTCTTGCTAAAATCCAGGCTATTCAGGAAGTAGAGAAGGATATGAAGCTTGTGTTCAAAAGTTCTGCACCAATTTGCAGTAAAACCATGGATTTTTTACGTGAGCACAAGGTTGAAGTATTGATGGCGTCGCGAAAAGTCCGATCTACTGTGTCGTAGCAATTTTTTCATCACTCGAAATACTTCATGTATGCCTTCGTGTTAAAAAAAATCACTACTCCTGGTATATCGAAATTTTAGCTTAGCCATCTCCATACGTTTCGATTTATGTCTTTGCGTGTTATCTGCGAGAGCATCTTTTTTTGGTGAGTCGTCTTTCCTGTTGATAGAACAATACGTTTGGAAAAACAAGTTTATATGCCAAATACCTTAGTTCATATAGCTGTTCAAAGTGTTTGTAGTAAAACATTTTTTTCAAAATCAGATCTGAAGTGGATCGCGTTGGGTTGTATTGTGCCTGATTTTCCTTGGATTGTACAGCGCTTAGTCCCCTTGCTCCAACCAGGTATAAATCTTTATGATTTGAGGATTTATTGTATTCTCCATGCCTCGTTGTTTTTTTCCTTAATCTTTTGTGCTGCTATTAGTCTGTTGGTTCAAGAAGGATGGAAAGTCTTCCTGCTGCTGGGCGTGAACTGTTTCATACACTTACTGCTAGATGCATTGCAGATAAAATGGGCAAGTGGCGTTCACCTGTTAGCTCCTATATCTTGGGAGGTATCGACTTTTG